>CALLPU010000202.1 GCA_938016235.1 uncultured Granulosicoccus sp.
CATGCCGTAAACGGTTACTGTAAAGAGTGTCCAGACACCGGTAATCAGGTAACACGGCAGGATGATGCGCTGTGGCAGACGCGCATGGCTGCCACCGTCGCCTTTTCCGGTTTGTGTGGTGTAGGACTTCTTGCCGAGCCAGCGCCGTTGGGCATAAAACGCACTGAGTGTGAATATTAATAATGCAATAGCCAGCACCGCCGCCTTACCCTGATCGTTCTGGGCACCAACGATGGCAAAGAATATTTCAGTAGACAGCACATCGTAGTTGCCACCGAGTACCAGCGGGTTGCCAAAGTCAGCCATGCTTTCGATAAAACCCAGTAAAAAGGCATTGGCCAGGCCGGGCCGCATCAATGGCAACGTGACGGTGCGAAAGGTCTGCCAACGACTCGCCCTGAGTGTTTGCGACGCCTCTTCCATGGAAGGGCTCACACCTTCAACCACGCCAATCAGCACCAGAAAGGCGATAGGTGTAAAGGAGAGCATCTGCGCAATCAGAATGCCCGGAAGGCCATAAATCCAGCGGGTAGCCTGAACATCAAACAACCCGGCCACAAACTGCGTGACGGCACCCGACAAGCCAAACAGCAGGATGATCGCCAGACCAATGACAAACGGTGGCGTAATGATGGGCAGTACGGTGAGCGCACGCAGCAACTTGCCGTAGCGAAACCGTGAGCGAGTGGCAACCAGCGCAAACGCCAATCCCAGGCACGTAGTGGAAAACCCCACCAGCACCGCCAGAAACAGAGAATTCCAGGCAACACCGCAGCGAGTGCCCCCTTGCACACAGCCCAGGCCCCAGATCTTGTTATCAAAAAACTTGGTGACAAATACTGACAAGGAGTACACACCGTCGTTGTCACGCAGTGCGCTTGAAAGCATTTGAACAATCGGGAAAAAGATGAATACCGCCACCATGGCGATAACAAACCCGATTGCGCCGACAACGAATACATCGCCGTTGACTGCACCTCTGGCTGCTATGCCTGTCGTGAGATAGAACAACAAGGCAGCGGTAGCCAGCAGCGCGCCAGAGCCCATGCCGAACTGGCGATCTTCCAGCGGGCCGAAGAGTGTGTTGAGAGCCTCGAAATTCCAGCCTCTCAAGCCAATGCCATAACCCTGGATGCCGAGCCACAACAGCCCGGCGACACCGGCAACAATCAGAATATTGGCCGCGCTGCGGGCAGCCGCAGCATCGCCTTTGTGGAGGGTCAGCAGGCTCGGTAGCGGCAGGAGCAAAAAAACCAGTAGCGGTGCGAGCCAGAGCTTTTGGCCTTGCAGGATCAGGAACAAGGCAGGCGCATAGTCGGGATCGAACGGGTAGCCATCAAACAGCCATTCGAATCCCCACAAACCATCGTACTGTACATACCAGGGAAGCAGGCAATAGCCCACAGTCCCAAGCACGAACCAGAGCCAGGTACTCTTGTTCAACGGCGTGATTAAGCCCTGACTCTGTTACTCGTGTGTTGCACTCTACTGAGGTAGTACGGACACCTCGTCGTCCCACTTCTTCAGCAAACGCTTACGTTCGGCAGAGGAACCGTATTTCTTGAAGTCGTAATCAATCAGCTTGATGCTGGCAAGATCCGGTGCCATGGGTGAGCTGGTAGCGCTCTTGTTGGACATCACCTGAAACGCCTTGACTTCCAGCGCGCGGGTTTGCACGTCTGCCTGCAACGCCCAGTCGTAGAACTTGCGGGCATTTTCAGGGTTGCGACCACCCTTGATCAGACTCATGCCACCAATCTCATAGCCGGTACCTTCACAAGGTGCTACCGCTTTGATGGGAAAGCCTGAAGCAGCCTGTTTTACCGCATCGTGCAGGAATACGATACCGATGGTGTTTTCACCGCGTGCTGCCGCCTTGATAGGCGCAGAGCCAGACTTGGTGTATTGGTTGATGTTCTTGTGCAGGCCCTTCATGAACTCAAAGCCTTCTTCTTCACCAAACAATTGCACGATGGTGGCAAGTGTGGTGTAAGCGGTACCGGAGGAGTTGGGGTTGGCCATCTGTACGTGTCCCTTGTATTCCGGCTTCAGCAGATCTTTCCAGCATTGCGGTGCGGGCAGATCATTGGCTTTCAATACATCCTCGTTATAGCCATACCCCAGCGCACCTGAATAGATGCCCATGGTTTGATTGCTCGCTGATTCTGACTGGCGGATAGCCCAGTCGTGCTGTTCTGCGCGAAGCGGGGATTCATACGCATCACTCAAGCCTTCCTCAGCGGCCTGCAAGTGCGGGTCTCCGGTTCCCCCCCACCAGATATCGCCCTTCGGATTGCTGGCTTCAGCCTTGATCTGTGCGAGCGTCTCGCCAGAGCTCTTGCGAGTCATGCTCACTTTAATACCCGTGGCTTCTTCAAAACCGGTAGCCATAAGCTGGCACCAGTCTTCCTGGGCGCTGCAGTAGTAGGTGAGTTTTTCGGCAGCGTATGCCGGAGACAATGTGCTGGCTGCCAGTACGACAGGTGCAAGCAACAGTAATCGGGTCTTCCTCATGGTGTGTTGATTCCGTGGTTGGTTGATATTTTTTGTTGTCCCCCGAGACTGCACTCAAACGGCCTGTAAATCAAGTCTGTGCAAGACAAGACCAAGCCACCTCTCAATGCGCCGGCACCGATTGCGCGTTGCAACTACTCATACCGAAACCTGCGGATACTCCTCGAAACCGGCCGTACACAATCGCCACATAACGCAACGCTCATCCGGACGATCTTGCAATTAGGGAATTTATTCCCTAATATGAACACCGCCCTACTCCTATTCATACACTGAGAAACTACCTGCATGAGACCATCCGTAAAATCCCTGCTGATGCTGCCACTGGCTGCCGCTCTGGTGGTTGGTTGTAGCGATTCAAACGATTCGCCTGCTGACGAAACCAGTGCACCGGCACCAAATGGCGGTACACCGCCAACCGTATTGACAAAGTTTGACGGCAGTTACACCGAAGCCTGTACGGCCTCTGACCCCAATGATGCCTCCCAGGGATCTGAAGTCATCACCACCACTATTGCTGGCGACTCAGGCACTTTGCGCCTCTTTAGCTACAGTGACGCAGACTGTGCTGTACCGGATACCCCGGCAGAGTTAGTGTCTGAAATCTCCATCAGCTATCCTGGCGGTACGATCGATACGGATCTGGGTAATGCCGATTTCATCAATGTCACACCTGAGAGTGTCACTGTAGATGGACAACCGCCCACGGCAGAACAGATGACACAGCTGAATGCACTGGGAATATTCGACACGATCTACGACATCGCACTGCTGGACGGCAGCTCACTGTATTCTGGCGATACCAGTGGAGATATGGACGGCACAACGGCTGACAATCGCCCTACCACGTTAGACCCTGTTCCAGCCATTCGCCAATAGTTTCAAACATACGGATGTCGCGCGGACGGATCCGCACGATCCTGCCTGGCCTGTCTGAACGCTAAGGTACGGGTGCACCCTCTTTGTGCGCTTCGGCACTGACATCAACATCGTCTACCGCCGCTTCACTGCTCGCTTCTTCGAGAATGACGGGGGCAGGTAACCAGGGATCATTGAATTCCGGGATCGCACCACCACTCTCCACAGCACGCGACGCTGCCTGATACGCATGTTTGAGCAGATCGTGACGCGGCGTCATGTTCCATTGAAAGTAAGGATCCGGTGTACGCCAGTTTTCACCGTAGGTTGCAGCCACCAGTTCGTCGGCCTGGTTGGGTATCAGCACTTCCTCGCCAGCAAGTGTTGACACCTGCAGCGGCAACATCAAAGACTTTTCACACACATGTGCCAGGTTGTAGGAACACAGCTCCTGTGTTGATTCGCGATAGAAAAACAGAAAGATATCCACCGGCGGAAGATCCGGTAAATACAGGTGAAAGTTACCCAGGTGGCTGTCTGAGGTTGCAACGTTATAGCCTTGCTCTCGCAACGCACCCACAATACGATAATAGTGCGTGGCTGCTTCCGCCGGAGAGTCAGCGTCGACCAGGATACCTGCATCAAAGTCGTCGTCATAGGCAATGAAGTCACCCGAACGCACCTGCCCCAACAGCGCACCATAAGCCACAAACAGATCAGACACATTATCGATGCTGGCAATAGCCTGCTGTGCCAGACCGTAGGCCGTAAAGATTTTTTCTCGCCAGCCATCATCCTCGGCGGGCGGCTTGAACAGGTAACCGGCTTTCGCACTCACGAGATAACCGTCGTCCAGCTGAGCGCTGAGAGAGCCGTCTCCTTCACCAAAAGCCGCCGGCTGATCAACACTGATCTGAGTTTTACACGGCAGCACAACATTCACGGTGTACTCCGCAGGCATAGCATTCATCAGGCAATGTGCCGGTCGAAATATGAATTTGCTACTCGTGCCGTCTGAGGTGGGGATCAACGGTACGTACGTCAGGAGAAGATCGTCCACTCTGATTTCAACCAGCCCTTCCGTGGGTTCGGCGCAAACACCGTGCAGCCAACGATTATCATCAAGGCGTAATGTGGCAACCGGTGCTACCACCGGATCACTGGATGTGGTGGATACCAATCGCAAATGCGCATTGGCATTGGGCTTGGCCACAAATCGACCCACGTGCGGATCTTCACTCTTGTACCGGGCGTAGCCATTTCCCTCACACGAATACACACACTCAAAGCCGGTCTGGGCCAGCGTGTTTCTGAATTCTTCCGCACTTTGAAAACGCCGGTAGTGTGCTGTGCCGAATTCCTTCGGGGTTTCGGCATCACCATCGAGCCTGAACTCGAAAAACAACAGGGATTCCTTGTGCAGCACACCCGATAACGAATTCAACATGACGAGCTGATCGGATTCAGATATCGCGTGCTGAAAGAATCGCGAGTAGAGAACAACGGGCTCACTCAAATCAATTACGTGGCGCAGAGATTCCACTGCGTCCACGATAGAAGTCTCCACGGCCGCAAAGTTATGCCGGGCCATGGCGAAATGTTGCAACTCCTCGCAGATCACCTGGTCCGACACCGTCACAGAGTGGCCCATCTGGTGAAAAAATCGCGAATCGCGCCCGTTACCACACCCAAATTCAATGATCCTGGCATCGCTGCTTCCGAGCCAGGACTGTACGAACACAGAGAACTGGGACGGGAATGTAGGCACCTTTGAATCTGAATAGACAGAACGCCAGTAATCGATATTCGCGAGCATATTCTGGAATTATCCGGAAAATTATGACAGTCCGATGACACGAAGCATCAAATGAGCCACTTGGGCCACTACAACGCTGGCACTGCGGCGTCGAACCGCACGCTGACCCGTGCACCGCCGAGCGATTCACTGGCACCCAGCCTGATGCTGGCTTTATGCCACTCGACGATGCGAAGTACGATGGCAAGGCCCATACCGTGACCCCGCACCGGCTCTTTGCCTGCTACAGGCACACCTTTTGTGAAGGGTTTCAGCAGGCGCTCCGGGCTTTGAGCGCCGAATCCGCTACCGTCATCTTCGACGTCGATCACCACACGGCCTCTGCGCTGGCTCACTGTTATTCGAACTCGCTGGTTTGAAAATTTGACCGCGTTCTGCAAAAGATTGTTAACCAGCATACGGATGTAACGCGGTTCAGCAAGAATCGTCGCACGATCAGACTTGCAGACCAGCTCGATCTGCGTCTCGCCAGCCGGTGCCTGATTCTGCACGCAGGATTCTACGAGCGCTGGCAAGTGCGTTACCTGCAATGGAAGTTCCGACAGGCTTTGATCCAGGCGCGCAAATTCCAGCAAGACTTCCACAAGCTGCTCCATTGACGACAAGTCATGGCTTATTCGCTGGAGATAGTCTGCCTGAACTGCACTCGCCGGTTGTTCGGATAACGCATCAACTCCAAATCGCAATCGCGCTAACGGTGTTTTCAAATCATGCGACACCGCACTGCTGAGCAGTCGGTTATCGGCGATCAGGCTTTCGATGCGCTGAGCCATACGGTTGAATTCCGACTCAATACCATAGAGCTGGCTGCGCTCATGCGTCTCTATGCGTTGCGCAAGTTCGCCGCCACCGAACCGTCTGGCTGCGAGTGTCAGCGTCTGTAGTCGTCGTACTAACGGAAACAGCCACAATAATATCAATGCCGTGATGGCGGCATAGAACAATAGCGTTAACAGCAATCGGGTGCGCGTATCGTTATCGCCAGGTTCCGGTAATGCAATGCGTAACACCTGACGTGTTTCAGGCAAGGCAAAGTACAATGACACACCCTGCTCTGACTCCAGCGTAAGAACCTGCCCCGAATCCAGCCGACTTTGCAGCGCGGCAGGCAGTGCCATGCTTTGCTGACCCAATAGCTCCATGGAAACCCCCGGCGCATTGCCAGGCCCGGATACATCAGACAACGCCTGCCCGTTGGCATCAACCAGTTCGGCGATTTCATAGCCCAGCGCCTCGGCGGTGCGAATGGTCTGATCGGGTTGATCCAGTTGAAGGAACAAACGATCAATCGCCCAGCCGGCACCCACGACCGAAATAACCACGACAACCAACAGGGATACACCCAGCCTACGCATGCCAGGCGTCGGCGGCCAGCAAATACCCCACACCTCTCAACGTCTTGATGCGGCGAGGCACGTTAGCATCATCACCCAGCTTGCGCCGCAGCCGGGAAATACAGATATCCACGGATCGGTCAAAACCATCGTATTCAATGCCGCGAATGTGCGTAATCAATGCATCTCGTGACAGGCTCTGACCCACATGCTGAGCCAGTAGCAGTAGCACATCAAACTCATGGGTCGACAGGCTGATCAGCTCATTGGCCAGTTCAACCGTGCGTGATTGTGGATCGATGCGCAGGTCCCCGATGTGGATATCGGCGCTCAGCTCCTCGGGATGACTGCGTCGGAGCAAGGCCCGCAACCGCGCCAGTAAAATACTGGGCTTTACCGGTTTTCCCAGATAGTCATCAGCGCCGGTATCCAGGCCTTTGACTTCCTCGGATTCTGCATCGCGCGCTGTCAGCATCAAGATGGGTTGCTGAAAGAATTCGCGGGCATGACGGCAGACATCCAGCCCATCCATGCCCGGCAGGTTCAGATCCAGAATAACGGCATCCGGTACATCGTTCCGCAACAGTTCCAGTGCGGCTTCACCGTTGTTCGCCACCGAAACCAGATACCCATGAGACCCAAGGTAATCTGCAATCCACCGAGCCAGCGATTCATCGTCTTCCACAATCATGATGTGTTGTTGCGTATCCATTTCGCTCACGACTCTAAAACAACCTCCATCCGCTGGAACTACGACGCCCGGTACGATACACCCAGGAGGTGCTGACTTTGACAGCAGACACCACCGGCCCGTCTTCACCCAGCCTCAATGAAAAAGACTCCGACGATTTTGACGAATACTCGTGCAGAAAATAGGTGTTTTCGCTGGACGAGCAGTAAAGCAGTACATCCGCATCATCACTGAACAGACAATAGCGTTGATCATCGGTGGAATACCAGGACAGGCGAATTTGCTGAAAGCACAACTGCCCCCGATGCAATGCCACACACGACGATGGCATGGCGACCAGCTGCATTCCATTGCTCAATTGCTCGGCAGGTGCATCGGATGCCGCCGATGCGACGGACACGACGTGTTTGCCGTACAACCCGACAACCCCACACAGCAGTGCAGCCAACAAGCGATTGCGATTTACCCGCACGGGACCCAGGCCTCAAAATACATAATGAAGACCCGTGGTGAGAATCGCATCTGCACTGTCGTCCACGAGCGGGCTATTGGATATGGAGTTCGGATATAACCGAAAACGCAAGCGTGTGGTGTAAACCCAGTCGCGACTCACCGGCATGCTGGCGCCCAGTTCCACTTCGGGTATCCAAGCAGACCCTGCGCGGTATCGCGGAAAACGCTGCGTCTGTTCATCAGCACTGACCCCGAAAAGATAATTGTTAAACCGTGGCGAGTAGTACCGCGCACCACCCACTGCCTGCAGGTTCCAGTTACCCAGCTGCCATTGGCGCCCGACACGTGCGCTGCCCAGAATGCCGTTATCGTCGTACCAGTCTGACACCAGCCTGAGCTGGACAATGCTGTCCCCGAAATACCCGGTTACTCGCGTGCCGGCCGCAATAAACAGGCTGTCTCTTTCCAGTGTTGCCCGGTTTTTTTCCTCTTCCGTGACAGGTGGTGGAGGCTCGTCAGATTCGACGGTCAGGCTGCCGGCAATATTTGCCAACAGTAAATCCACACTCCAACGTGCAGATTCATGCAGCGTCACCCCCAGATTAAGCCCGTCGAATCCGCTTTCACTGGCTTCAAGAAACAGGCGCTTGTAACGATATCCGGCGCTAATGGCGACACCGAATTCCAGATCAAAATTGTCGTTATCGGCAGCATCGGGGGTCTGGGCTATGCGACTGGCCAGAGTCGCCGTTAGCCCCAGCTCGAGAAACCCGCCATTTTCACTGGCAGGACCTGGCTCTGTTGCCCGTACTTCATCCGCTATATCGGCGGCCAGCACACGTTGGCCAATGGGCAGACACGGTAGTGCCAACACCAGCCAGAGCACACCAGAAACCCCCTTGTTCATCATCGGATTACTCAAACTTCCCTTCACTTATCTCAGAGTAGACGCATTGATCCAGGCGTTGTGTAACGCTGCGTAACCGCAACATTCGGTTACCCAAAGCGCCAGCAGGTGGGGCTAGGGTCAATGGCTCTGGGCTGTTGCCCGTCTTCGGAAGTGCTCATGTTCGCACAAAAAAAACACTTGAATCGCATCGGGCCGCTGGCCCTGACTCTGGCCCTCGCCAATGCCTGTTCATCAGACGATCCCGTCGTTGAAGAACCGGATGTATTGATATGGCGGAGCTGTACAACCGGATCCACGCTGCAATGCGCGGAGCTGAAAGTACCCACGGCGTACGACGACGAATCCGCCGGTGAGATCACGATTGGCTTGAATCGATTGCAGGCAACCACACAGCCAGCGCGCGGATCACTGCTGTTTAATCCCGGCGGCCCCGGAGGCTCGGGCACCGACTTGCTTGAGTCGTTTGCAGAAGCAGACGCTTTGCCGGGCAGTATACGAGCCGCTTTCGACCTGGTGGGCTTTGATCCACGAGGCATTGGCGAAAGTACCCCCCTTGAATGCGAGGAGTTTGGACTGGATGAACTGAATGACTACCCCACCAATCGAGCGGACATCGACGAGTTCGTGGCACAAATGACGCAAATCACCGCACAGTGCCAGGAAAAGTACGGAGACTATCTGCTGCAACTCGGATCGCTGAACGTGGTCAGGGACATGAATTCCATTCGGCAAGCCTTGCAGGAAGACAAGTTGCACTTCATCGGCTACTCCTATGGCACTCGGCTGGCAGGACTCTACCTGCAGAACTTCCCGGAACACAGCGGACAGATCGTGCTCGATGGCAGCATCAAGCCTGATTCTGCCGTGCTGCCCCTGGTTGAAGGCTCACTGCCGGTTCTGCAAAGTAATTTTGAATCGCTATTGGCGCAGTGCACTCGCGTCACACCAGAATGCAACGTCGATGACTTGCTGCAACGGCTTGAGGACAAAGTGGAGACGTTTGTAGCCGATGAGAACTCTGATGAGTTCGGCCTGGTGGGCCAGCTGGTTCTACTGGGGGCTCAGGATCCCGAATTCGGCGACTTTCTGGTTGCCCCGCTTGTCTCTTATCTGATCAACGACGACATCCAGGTGCTGGAAGACTTTGTCACATTCCTGAACGATCAGGGTGTTCAGCTTGCCGAGGAAGACGACGGCGATGGCGCTGCCGCGCAGCTGGCTGTTCTCTGTGCGGACGACGCAGCCCGGCCAACCGCGGACGAACTGGACGAAGCACTACAACGCTTCAACAGCCAGTCCGACCTGTTCGCTGAAGCATCGCTGCCGCTGGCCGCCTCGTGCACAGGCTGGCCGGATGCCATTGAACCTCTGCCCATCATTACGACGCGCACGGCACCTGAATCGCTTGTCATTGGTGGCACTACTGACGCACAGACACCCTTGGCCTGGTCCGAGGAAATGGCAACCTCCATTGGCGGCTACTACCTGCCCTCATCACACGACGGACATACCAGTGTGTTCAATGGCCGCAGTGACTGCGTTGATGAGATTGTTGTCGATTTTCTACTCAATAACCAACTTCCTGAATCGGGTGATTGTCTCGCTGCGTCAGAATAAGCAATCAGGATTTCAGAGGCAGAAAAATTTCGGTGATCAAATCGGCTTCATTAACATCAGCAGGGTCATTGAGATAGTGCTCAAACGGTGGCTGGCTCTTCTGAACCTTGAGTTTCTGCGCCTTGGCTTCTGCCATCAATTTGGACCAGGCATTACCGAGGTGTCTGTAAGCACCGGTGTGTACCACTTTCAATGCGGTGCACGCCGGCCTTTCAGCAGCAATCAGTGGTGGCTCAACCGATGACTGGTTGTCACACGGAATCGCTGCGGTATAGGTGAATCGCTGATTCTTGAAATCAACCTTGTTGTAGAAACAGAAGGGCGCGCCGGTCATCGAAAACTGGCCGTTGGTAGAAGCTGCCATCAAGGTTTCAAACGACTTGCCCATCGCCAGTGAAATCTCATCCATGGTGGACGTCGCCTGCAAGCCCACGTGGTGCAGCGCCTCCACCTG
Organism: uncultured Granulosicoccus sp.; assembly: GCA_938016235.1. Lineage (GTDB taxonomy): Bacteria > Pseudomonadota > Gammaproteobacteria > Granulosicoccales > Granulosicoccaceae > Granulosicoccus. The sequence goes on from CALLPU010000202.1 coordinate 10,648, forward strand.
TACAACTGCCGCAGGTGTAGTGCCGGACGGTATCGCATCCAGCTCGACATAGTCCTTTAGCAAGGTCAGGCCCCTTGAATAGTCGGCTCGTATCATGCCGCTCATGCTCGCTTTCATCCAGAACAGAAAAAACGGCAAACTGCTATCCATCAACCAGGTCACTCGTGTGCTTTTGGGCGTCAGCACACTGAGATCGAAGGCAACATCCGCTTGCGATTTGAACGGTTTGAGAAACTGCAAATCACACTCAATCCGATGGGGATCAGAACGGGTCAGGCTCATGCCACCCGCACCGGTTTTATCACCAAGCCAATCGTAGCCATGTTCCAGCTGGCCAGCGGTGCCTCGATACGTGACGTTTGCCTCCGGCTCGATGTACAACCACGGCGACCAGGCAGGCCACGTATGAAAATCGGTCAACACCTTGTGGATCTGATCCGGGGTGGCGTTGATTTCGATCTGAGCTTGTACATTGAGTGAAGGCATGGTGATCATTTCCTGACTCGACGAGTTCACAGATTAGCAATCCTTGCTGGCTTTTTCAAAGATCACGGATTCCTGCGTTGCAGGCCATTCGTGATAGATTCGAGTCATCATGAAAACTAACGACGAATTCTGGTTGTACGATCTGAAGGTGGAAGTGATTGGCAGTGACACGCCCATGGTGTGCGATCATCAGCCGGGCCAGTACTTTCTGATGCAGGGCGAAAACCTGATTTTCGGCCCGAACGGCAAATTCCCTCTGTACCCGCTAGCGGCATTGCTGCCGTTGTTACCGGCACGACAACGCGATACCAGTGAACACGACTGGATGACCACCGATACCGAAATTGCCTGTCCCGATCCTCATTGCGGTGGCCGTTTCCTTATAACCAGAACTGGCAAACGCAAGTTTACTCATTCACAAACCACAGGTCTGCCTGATTACCGGGGGCGAGCTCACTGGGATCCTGTCCTGCAGGGTAACAACGAAAACGATTGATGGATGGCATGCGAACCGAACTAAGACCAGGCTATTCCATCAGCCGATTGATCAAGGGAGGTTGGCAACTTGCAGGAGGCCACGGCTCCTTTGACAGACGCGAGGCTGTGTCGGACATGCTGACCTTTGTCGACCAGGGCATCACGACGTTCGACTGTGCCGACATCTATACCGGTGTGGAAGAGATGATTGGCGAGGCCATTGCCCAGTTGCGTAAGCGCACCTCCTTTGATGCGGACAACGACATCCAGATCCAGACCAAACTGGTTCCTGATCTCGACTCGCTAGAACGGGTCACGCATGGCGACCTTGAACGCATCGTGGATCGTTCTCTGAAACGCTTGAATCTGGAAAGACTGCACATGGTGCAGTTTTACTGGTGGGATCTGGCATTGGGAGAGCCGCTGGAACAACTCAGCGTTCTCAAGGACCTGCAACAAAAAGGCAAGATACGGTGTCTGGGATGCACCAACTGGGATCAGCTATCCATGCAGGGTTTTG
>CALLPU010000203.1 GCA_938016235.1 uncultured Granulosicoccus sp.
TGATACGCTGACTTTGTAACTATTGTATGCCCATACCGTTCCTGGCCCCTGATGACGATGTCACACCTTTTCCGATGGTGTGCACGGCCTTGAGCGAGCCTAATGGCCTGTTGATGGCAGGTGGCAATTTAAGCCCCAAGCGCTTGCTGGCAGCGTATCGGGCTGGGGTTTTCCCGTGGTACGAGGCCGGCGAACCGATTCTGTGGTGGTCTCCAGACCCGCGCTGTGTCATCTGGCCTGAGGCACTGCGAATCACGCGCAGCCTGGCCAAGACCATTCGCAATGGCCAGTTTGAGGTGACAGAAAATCTCGCCTATCGCGAAGTCATGAAGCAATGTGGCGCGCCCCGAAAAGGCAGCAGCGGTACCTGGGTTACCTCGGAAATGATCAATGCCTATTGTGAGCTGAACAAGATGGGCGTAGCGAAGTCTCTCGAGGTCTGGATGGGACATCGACTCGTGGGCGGCCTGTACGGCATCCAGATGGGACGCGTGTTTATCGGCGAATCCATGTTTTCAACCGAGCGAGACGCCTCCAAAGTGGCCCTGGCCTATCTCGCTCAATCGGGCAAGTACAGCCTGATCGACTGCCAGCTGGAGACGCCCCACCTGAACAGCATGGGCGCTGTCACCATTCAGCGGGAACGCTATATCGAACTGCTGAATGAGCACGGCGAATTTGAAGCGGACCCGGTTACACAGATGCGGACCCACTACGCCTGAGACCCCCAGTGCTGTAGAACCTGCACTGCGCTGTAGAACCTATATGTGCGCCAGAATGGCCGCTTTTACGGCACCAAGCTCCGCCTGTACGGTTTGCACGGAATCCTGACCACGAATAGCGATATCCGGATCTTTCAGACCATGCCCGGTCAGTGTGCAGGTGATCAGACTGCCCGCAGGGATTTTGCCGGATTTGATATCACGCAAGGCACCGCACAATGACACCGCTGAGGCCGGCTCGCAAAAGACGCCCTCTTTTCTGGCCAACAGGCTTTGCGTTGCCAGAAGCTCGTCGTCACTGACCTCATCGAACCACCCGCCAGACTCATCGACAGCCGCGTGAGCAAGATCCCAGCTTTGTGGATTGCCGATGCGAATGGCAGTGGCCAGGGTCTCCGGTGTGGTGACCGGCGCGTCACGCAAAAAAGGCGCTGCTCCATCTGCCTGATAGCCCACCATGACAGGGCGGCTATCCGTTAAGGGGTTTGCCAGGTAAGGGCAGTTGCCATTGCACAAGGTGCAGGATGCCGTGTTATGCCCACACGCCTCACTGTATCCAATCCAGTAGCCCGAGATATTGCCCGCGTTGCCGACGGGAATGCAGTGATAATCCGGCGCGCGGCCCAGCGACTCAACAATTTCGAATGCGGCTGTTTTCTGGCCCTGCAGCCGGTAGGGATTGATCGAATTCACGATCGCCACTGGCGCTTCGGCAGCCACTTCCTTGACCAGACGCATGCCGTCGTCAAAGTTGCCTTTTATCTGCAGAACAACCGCGCCATGGGCGATGGCCTGAGCCAGTTTACCCATGGGTATCTTGCCTTCGGGGATCAGCACGAAAGCCGTCATGCCGGCTCGGGCTGCATAGGCTGCAGCGGCAGCTGAGGTATTACCCGTGGAAGCACACACGATGGCTTTAGCGCCCTCTTCGGCCGCCTTGCTCACTGCCATGGTCATGCCACGATCCTTAAACGATGCGGTTGGGTTCAGCCCTTCAAACTTGACGTAGATTTCGCCGCTATAGCCAAGTTCCGCAGGAATATTCACTAGCTTGATCAGCGGCGTGTCGCCCTCATTCAAGGAGATAACCGGTGTGCTTTCGCTTACGGGCAGCCGATCCTTGTAACGGTTGATCAGGCCCGTGTAATGAGCGGGGCGACTTGCAGGTTCAGACATGTGGGAAACTCTAGGTGGTGTAACGAAATTACCAGGCCAGTAAAGCCGTGCTACAGGGATTCAACGCGCAAACGGGTCACGGGCTGCGTTATGGTATCAAGAAGCTCCACGCGCTCAATCGCCTTCTCTATCAAACCTTCACGAACACGACGCGTGAGCAGAATGATGGGAACCGTTGGCACCGAGTCTTCACCGGACAAATTCGCAGTATCTGCCTCAGGTTCTTTCTGAAGAATGGCTTCGATACTGATATCCAGATCGCCGAATATCCCGGCTACCGTTGCCAGCACACCCGGCTGATCCAGCGCATGGAGTCGCAGATAATAAGCAGACTCGAAATCGGTTGTGTCCAGTATGACCTGCGGCTCCAGAGCATCTGGCTGAAACGCCAGCACAGGGACGCGATGGGAAGCATCGGCGTCAATACCGCGAACTACATCAATGATATCCGCCACGAGTGATGACCCCGTGGGCTCAGAACCCGCACCCGCACCATAATACAAGGTTGGCCCCACAGCATCACCGTGTACCACCACCGCATTCATGACACCGTTCACGTTGGCCAGAAGTCGCTTTTCCGGGATCAGTGTGGGATGCACACGCAGCTCTACTCCGTCGCTGCGTCTTCGCGCCACACCCAGATGCTTGATACGGTATCCCAGCTCTTCTGCGAATTCCACATCATCACGTGTGACCTTGCTGATCCCTTCCGTGTAGACCCCGTTGAATTCCAACGGCATACCGAAGGCTACCGAGGCCATGATGGTTAGCTTGTGAGCGGCATCGATTCCTTCTACGTCAAATGTGGGGTCGGCTTCGGCATACCCGAGCGCCTGGGCCTCAGCCAGAACGTCCTGAAACGTTCTGCCTTTTTCGGCCATTTCACTGAGAATGAAATTACCCGTACCGTTGATGATGCCCGCCAGCCACTCTATGCGGTTCGCCGCCAGCCCCTCACGCAACGCCTTGATAATGGGAATGCCGCCGGCGACAGATGATTCATACGCTACCACCAGCCCTTTTTCCTGTGCCTTGGCTATCAGCTCATTGCCGTGCACAGCAATCAGCGCCTTGTTAGCGGTGATGACGTGCTTGCCATGGTCCAGGGCCGCATGCAGCAACTGCAACGCCGGGTCGTCGCCGCCCATGGCTTCACACACAATGTGAATATCCGGATTCGTGACAATCTGCTGGGCGTCTGTGGTGATCTGGATGCCGAGATCCAGGGCTTCAGCCTTGCCCTGATTGCGCACAGCTGCATGGGTCAGCTGGATGGTTCTACCGGTTCGGCGCTGAATTTCTGCAGCATTGCGGGCCAGAATGGTTGCCACGCCCTGCCCAACAGTGCCAAGGCCGAGAAGGCCAATGTTTACCGGTTTCAAGAAAATCTCCTGTCGTGATCGAGCCGACAGGTATTCAGTCAGCGCTGGGGCGCTTATTATAGCCTCATCCAAACTGCTGTTAATCACTTAAGTCGTGACCAATACCGGTGATACCTGAGCGGCGAGTACCCGGCGCAGATAATCAAAGCCGCAACGGCTCTCATGCCATCGCGGCCATCAGGCTGACGCCCCACTAGCTCCGAGCAGCTTTGAAATCGCGTTACCCGTTTCACTCAGCGCTTTTCGCGCATCTGTTCGAGACACAGCCTGCGGATCATTGAGTCGCTTGATGTACGGAATCGTCAGTGCCGCTATCACATCACCCGCGTGGTCATGGATAGGTACCGAGATATTCAGCACGCCCTCGATAACCAGTGAAGGACATTCGCAGTAGTGCTTTTTGAGCACCATGGCGCAGTTGTCCTGATAGATCTTCCGCTGGGTTCGGGTGGCCAACTTCAGATCTTCATCAAGTCTTTCCCGATCCTCTCCCGTAAAATATGCCGTGAGCACCGCACCGGAGGCCGTCTGGAAGAGCGGGATGCGCGCACCGAGCCTGACAGACGTCACGTTGTTTCCCGGTGAATCAACCTGCGCGATAACCAACACGTGTTTCTCACTGAGTATCAACAAGTGAGCTGACTGATTGATTCGCTGCGCCAGACGCTGCATGGCCTCCCCGGCGATGGACGAGATACGCTTGATGGGCGGGTATCGGTGAGAGATTTCAAACAGCTTGGTAGTGAGCGTATAGCGCTCCGTGTGGGCATCGAAGGCGACGTACTCACGTTGCTCCAGAACCACCAGCATTCTGAAAATCTCACTGATGGATCGATCCAGTGCACGCGCTATATCCGACTTTTTCTGACCTTGCGACTCTTTGGACAGAAACTCCAGTATGTCCAGACCCTTGGACAGAGCCGGCGCACTGTACTTGTCTACTTTCCTGGAATCGTCGGTGGTCATGATCTGGCGAATGGCAGCGTTGGCTCGAACTGCGAGCCGTGACTATCGGGTGAATTCGGGCTGCGAGGGAATGGGTGTCATGGGAGCGGCGCTACTAGTATACGCCGCTTCCACCAGCGCCATGGTATGCCAGCCATCCTGTACAGAGCTGATCAGTTGTGTATCTTCGCCACTGACAAAGCGTTGTAGTTGCAACATCCTGCCCACGAAGGCATCGGGGAACCACTCACCGACAAGATCTATCTGTTGCCAGTCGGCTTTAGCAGTCTTGATCCACAGCTCATCGGGTTCGCCGCGCGGGTAATCCAGATTAACCCCGAGTTTCAAGTAGGCAGCGCCCTCTGTTCCACACAGCCGAAACTCACACGCCTGAAACCGGCGGCCAAAGGCATGGTCGTGATTGATCGATAGCGTGCAGCGAACCTGATCACCAAAGTCCAGGATGGCCGACGTTCGCGTTTGCGACATCTGACTGGCAGGGTGCCCCATCGTGCGCGCATGAATGCCTGCAGGATTACCCAGAATGGATCTGATCAGATCCAGGTAGTGGATGGAATGAAGAGCGATTTCGACGCGGGGCAAGCCTTCCAGAAATTTCCATAAATGCCACGGCGTATCCAGCGCCAGCCACGCATCAAAATCCACCACCTTCCCAAGCAACCCCTGGTCGATGGCAGACTTCAGCGCCAGAGACATGGGAGCAAACCGCAATTGAAAATTAACCGCCGCCTGTAGCTGCCGCTCCGTACAGACTTGCAGTATGGCACTCGCCTCCGTTAAATCATTGCCCATCGGTTTCTGAATGAGCGCGGGTGAGCCCTGAGGCAGTTTTTTCAAAATATCAACGTGCGCTGCGGGTGGAGTGGCGAGATCAAAAACAACCTCATCATGATCTACCGCCTGTTCCAGCGATTCGTAGGCAGAACAGCCCCACTCGCTGGCAAGTTTTGCAGCCTTTGCGTGGTCCGGATCATAAATGCCTTGTACGGGCAGGCCGGCCTTTCGATAAGCTGGCAGATGAGCATCCGCCACGATTGAACCTGCGCCGAATATCACAATGGGTTTTGCCTGCGAAGTTCCAGGCCAGGTTTGCTGTAGCTCAATCATGCCGATGACCCCGTTGATCTTTAATCGAGATGGAATACATCTTCCATCGATGCCCACCACTCACCTTCTGCACGCGTCTCCAGAGGGCTTTGGCAGGGCATGCAGATCTCCCACCACCGCTGCGTTTCCGGATCGGCCGCCATGCGCTTTGCATCGGCGTCAAAGTCTGCGCCGTGATATTCCCAGTAGGAAAAAAGCAGGTTCTCAGGTTCTCTTAAAAATATGGTGTAGTTCCTGATATTGCATTCGCTGATCATTGCCAGCACACCGGGCCACACGTTTGCGTGAAGCTGTTTGTATTCAGCCAGTTTCTCGGCCTTCAAGCCAATGACCAATCCCATGCGTTGCATAGCTCACTCCTGATGAATTGCATTATGTGATAGTGGCTGAGAGTGCTGGAAACGAGCGACTCGCCAGTTCCTGCCAGTCCCAGTCGATACCAATGCCCGGCTCCGGGCTCGGCACGGCGAAACCATCAGCCATCTGCATACCAGAGCGAGTGATGTCATCCAGTTGAGGTATGTACTCCAGCCACGGTGCGTTCGGTATGGCACAGACCAGGCTCACGTGCAGCTCCATCAGAAAGTGTGGACATACCGGCACGTTGAACGCCTCAGCCATGTGCGCCACTTTCAACCACGGCGTGATACCGCCAATTCTGGCCACATCCACCTGAACTATCGACGCGCCGCCCAGCGTCAGATAATCCTTGAACTGACTGATTGAATAGAGGCTTTCACCCACGGCTATCGGCACGCTGGTAGAGGCTGCCAGCCGAACATGCTCCATGACATCGTCTGCTGGCAGAGGTTCTTCGAACCAGCCTATGTTGACTTCTTCGAGTATGCGGGCACGCCGCGTGGCTTCTGCCCGACTGAATGCCTGATTGGCATCCACCATGATCTCAAAACCATCACCCACAGCATCACGCACCGCTTTGAGCCTTGCTCGATCCTCAGACAAGTGTGGCCGACCGATCTTGATTTTGGCACCGGCAAAACCCAGTGATTGAGCATTTAGCGCATCGCTTACCAGGTCCTGAGTATCTATGTGAAGCCACCCTCCTTCAGTGGTGTACATGGGTACACGCTCTTTTGCCCCACCGGCCAACTTGTACAAAGGCAATCCTACGCGCTTGCAGCGAAGATCCCACAGCGCTGTATCAATAGCCGCCATGGCTAATGATGTGATAGCGCCTACTGATGTAGCGTGTGTGGAAAACAACATCTTTCGCCAGATGCGTTCAATGTTGTCGGCATCCTGCCCCATCAATGCCGGCGCCAGAGTGTCTTTCAAAAGAGACATGATTGCCGGCCCGCCCTGACCAATGGTGTACGAGTAGCCCACACCCTGTGCACCTTC
>CALLPU010000204.1 GCA_938016235.1 uncultured Granulosicoccus sp.
CATGTTGATGAAACTCTCCATGGCCAGCCCACCTTTGAATTTGATGGCTGCGAGCGTTGCGAAAATTTCATCCCAGTCACAGCACCCTTCTCCCGGGGTTCCGCGATCACTCTCTGACAGATGGATGTATTTCAAATGCTCACGCGCATCGAGAATGCCGTTACCGGCACCTTTTTCTTCGATGTTCATGTGATAGGTGTCCAGATGCACAAAGATATTATCAGCGCCGACACGCTCTATCATCTGAACGGCTTGCCAGCCCGTGTTGATCAGATGGTTTTCATATCGATTCACAGGCTCGATACCAAACAACAGATTTTTCTGCTTGGCATATGCAGCGGCTGCGTCTAGTACGCGCGCCACGTTTTCCAGTTCTTTTTCCGTTGGCGGATGTCCGCTACGCTCACCGATTCCGCCAAAGGTGACACCTGAAAGCCCTTCAGCACCGATCTCGCTGGTTTTATCCAATGCAACTTTCAGGTAATCGATGGCTGCTTCCGGATGTTTGGATGCCCACGCTTGCTCAGGTAGTCCGAGTGAACACATGGCACGCATTTGATGTTTTTCCAACAACGCTTTGGTGTGAGGCGCATCAATGCCTTGTGGATTAAGCATGGGAATTTCCACAAAATCCATCTTATAACTGGCTGCGCTCTGCACCGCCACCTCAGCGCCTTCCCGGTCCCAATTCATTGTCCACATGCTGGTGTGTACCCCAAACCCTTCCATCAGCTTCTCTCTGGTTTTTGTCGTTGAAAAATGAAAACGCTTACGCGTGCCCGTGAACGATCTAGTTATGAGTAACAGGTTTTGATTGCATACGGCTGACAGTTTCACGCTCGGCCCGTTTGCAGCGCATCGGAGGAAGCCCCTTATCCATCAGTTCCATATCCTCCAGCACCATGTTTCCCATTTGTTTAAACGCCACGTCCAAAGCACCCGCGCGGTGCGATGAACGGATGAAGTTCGGTAACGTACGCACGCGATGATTTTCCGGCATCGGTTCCTGGGGAAAGACATCAGTGGCAACCCGTATCTTCCCCGATTGTGCCGCATCCATCATAGCCTCGAAATCAACCACCTCAGCCCGAGAAAGCAGAATGAAACAGGTGCCGGGACGCATGGCAGCAAACGCTTCAGCATCCAGAAAATGCAGATTCTCAGACGTCACTGCGGCAACCACAAACAGAAAATCGGAGGTCGAGATAACCTCATCCAGCGTGGCCGGTATAACGCCGTTTTCAATCAGCACCGAAGGCGGTAACCACGGGTCATACACCTTGATTCGGCAATTGAACCCGGTCAGCGTCTTGTTCAAGGCCCGACCCAAATCCCCGTAGCCAATGATGCCGACGTCGGCATTGGTCAGAAGCCGGGCCTGAGTGTTTCCATCCCCTCCCCACTGCTCGCTCCCCTGCCGGAACGCCATATCGGCTGCCGTGATATCTCTGGCAAGGTCCAGCGCCAGCCCCAAGCCCAGTTCGGCCACGGGCACAGCAAACACGGCCCCAGTGGTCAGCACATGAATGCCCCGCTCGAATACCGTTTGATACGGCATGTTGTTCATCAGATTTGATTCCACATTCAATACGGCCCGCAAATTCTGCAGAGCCGCCAGTGTTTCTTCAGACAATGGCGGCTGACCCAGAATGTAGCGAGCCTCGCTCAGCTGGTCTGGTGGAAGCGTTGCCAACGCCTCATCGGTGGTTTCAACCACCTCGTACTTGCTGCGCAGAAGCGCCAGCTTCTCGGGCGTGAAGATGAGCTCAAGACTTCGCGGTGCGGGTGATGAAAGTATGATTGGCTTCATTGAAATCCTCTTTTTCTAAAAATAAACCGATTTACAAATGAAGTAAACCGATTTATCTTAGGAGTTGATGATATTTCAACAAAGGCTTGCACGGTGTGATTCCAGGTAGAAGAGCCACCATCCATGATGTAGCTCGCGAAGCAGGGGTTTCGGCTGCCACCGTGTCCAAGATCCTCAACGGCGTGCAGACGGTTAAGCAGGCCAACGTGGAACGGGTGCAGACAGCCATCAGCAAACTCAATTACCGCGCTGATCCGGTGGCTTCAGAACTTCGACAAGGCCAGAGACGGCTGATAGCGGCCATCGTGCCGGAGCTGGAAAACTCCTTTTTTGGTGCACTGTTGCAGGGCATTGATGAAGCGGCGGAAGCCGCAGGCTACAAGGTCATCATCGGCACATCGCGCGACAGTGAGGAACGGGAATTCGAGGTTGTTCAACGTATGCACGACTGGCGCGTAGCCGGTGCGATACTCGTGCCAGTGGTCTCCGAAAGGGGCCGGGGTGCATCCAGACTCAGTGAGTTGGGCATCAGCTCGGTGCTGGTAGACAGGGTCACGGCCAGCACGGTTTTCGATACCGTGTCAGCAGACAACTACAAGGCCAGTGCCGATGTTGCGGACTATCTGGCCGGGCAAGGTCATGAACGCTTTCTGGTGCATTGTGCAACGACGACCTCTCAGGCCATTGAAAACCGAGCCAGAGGATTTTCTGACGGGCTGGCACAAAGCGCAGCAGGTGCGCAGGTGGATACGCTCCTGTATCAGCCAGAAGCCACAGACCAACGTGAGCCACTGCGGCAATACTTTGATACAAAGGACAGCAATGCGCACCCCACCGCCATATTCTCACTGTCACAACATTCCACGTTGATTGCCCTGTCGGAGTTGCGTCGACGAGCACTGGCTATTCCACAACAGGTTGCTCTGGTGGGTTTTGATG
>CALLPU010000205.1 GCA_938016235.1 uncultured Granulosicoccus sp.
ATTCCTATAGAACGGCAAATGGTTTTGCGACTCATGGTTAACACCAGTCCCTGGCGAATTCGGACTCCTAAGCGGCACCCTACGTCGAATTTCTTCCGCCATCAAGAACGCGCAAACCGATATGCCAATCGGGTCATACAATTTGAGGAACGAGTGGAATCGGAATGCGCTAGTGCCTCGTGCGGTTTATTCGGTGACAGACACATTACTCCCAGCGTCGTCAAAACAAGGCGGAAGAGCGAAGCGTATTAGGTATACGGGGAGTTTTTCTAACGCTGGGCTGGCGGCGCTGGGGACGACATGTGTTGTCGAATTAGCCGCACGACCCACTAGTAGTAGCTCGATTGACTGGCGATCAATAATGCGTCTTCGTTGAGGTAAAACCAGATGGCATCACGATACGCCGACGGGTTCGGGATATTTGCATCCAACAGCTGTGCTTTTACAGAGTCAGGCAATCTGAATTCACCATCATCAACTACGGCGCAGAATATCGCTCGCCCACTGCCGCCGCCTTCAATTTGAACTCGGACATCCGGATCACTGGCATATCGCCCTTTAGACCAGCTGAACCGGGTGTCCGCTACAATCTTTTGGTTTTTACTGGGCTTGAACTTACGAATCCCATCCACCGGTGGAATCTGAATTGCTGAAAACGCAGGAAACACATCACCACCCGAAGACACGCGTAGTCCATTGGTTTTCAACAAGACGTCACCCAGTTTGAACCCTCCAATCGTGATCGGCAAACTACCCACGTCTGTTTCATATTGAACCGCATCGCCCGGGCTAGTGCTGGTGCGAGTCAGCTTTGCGTACCGCCGACTGCCAGCGGATACGTCAATGCGGTGCCCCGCCCCAACGAACTCATAGGGGAAGCCGGGCATATCAAGCTCGTCCTTGAATTCCATCGGTGTAGAGTCATTGCGCTCTCTCTGCCGAAAATCACAGGTGTCTGGGGAGGGTTGCCTGAAATTATCCAGTAGCAGGCTGAGCGGAGCCGTTTCTTCGAACTCTGCAAACCCTGCTTCAAAATACTGAGACTCCGCTTCCTCGTCCTGCGTAACATCGATAAACCCGAAGAACCTTATCGACCTTGTCTCAGCGTAGTCACTGTCGATTTTTTGCCATGACCCACTGGAACCGGGGGTACTCGGCGAACCTGATGATGGGGGTAGCGTAGCGCAGCTCGACAGCCCGACAACACCAACAAACAGGCACGCAATCAGATACATCCGTGAGCAGATAGAGTTCCACATTCGGTGTATCGTAGCACCAGCGGCGAAAATCAACTATTGACACAAGCAGGACTCGCTAAAAGGCTAGCTCCGCACTATAGCTGGCTACTGAAGCCGGTACGGAATGTCAAAATCAATACGTGTTGGGCGTAGCACAGCGTTTTCATCATTGGTATCAAAACCCAAATACAGAATGTTGCCGTCTCGGTACACAATTTCCAGCTCGATGAACTCGTTCAACTGATCGCCATAATTCAGATCAAGCTCTCTCACATCCACACCGTTGTCCGTCGTAATTGTCCCGCCGAGTTGATAACTGCCATCACCGGCGCCGGTAATCAGCTCGCTTGAAGACGATGAGCATCGAGCGTCAGGGTAGTCGCCAAAACGCAGACTCATGGAACCGTTGTCAAAGGTAAACGTCGATTGCCGCCACTGTAGAGAATCCGTGGAGCCCGAATTCAAATAACAATCAGTGGCCCAAACACCGTCGATAGGTCGTGCTGGATCAATGACCGGTAATACCGGGTCATCATCGCTGCCGGCACCACAGGCTTGTAAAAGCACAACAAAACCAGCTGAGGCAATTCTGAAAAATTTTCCGCTAATAACAGTAGCGCAGCAAAAAACAGACCGCATCGGAGCATGAGCGCGTCGTAGCCTGGGATACGCCTTGTCTGCGAATTGAGCAACAAACAGGTAAATCGCGATCAGTTAATCTTCGATCTACCACTAAAGGGCAATACAACGTTTATCCAATTCACGGCCAGTGTGACCATCAAAAGCGTTCCATCCACTCTTTCAACACCTCATGCACGCGCTCAACTGGAATAAATTCCTGCTCAAGGCGGCCTCGCTCACGCAGTAGCAACCAGTTGTAAAGCTGCCTTTCATCCTCGTTCAGCATATCAGGCGACTCCCTGTTAGCAGTAACCGGCTCTATAACCGCATTAGCCAAGCCCTACCGTTCGAAAGTCTGACGATCTGTCAAGACGGCTGTTAACTGCGGCCGGTATTGCCGAGCACGTGCCAGCATAGCGAGTCCCCAAGTATCAATATCTCCCCAGTAGGCAATGTCTTTACCATCCAAACACTCGGCTTTGAGCCACTCAAGATCGAGCCCACTACCCAGAACGGCTATAGTGTCATCGAGCTTCGGCAACATGTGCCAACACTGACGGTTTTCGACCACGAGAATTCGACTTGCCTGGATCGACTCACAGGCAAATGTGGAAAGCTCCTGCGATCGAACCTGCTGAATCTCGAATGGCAGAAGGCCACGTTGCAAAGGCATCAACAACAACCAATGATCTCCGTCTGTCGAGGCGTCAAGAAATCCGTGCAAACCTTTTTCACGCACTTCGCCCCCGAAACGCGAGTCAAGCAGGCTGATCAACAAATGACGATTTCGCTCGAAGAATTTGGTATCCACCCCGTGCCCCGCCAGCAATCGAAGTGGACGCCCTTGAGCCTCACCCGGCATGAGTTTGCCAGCAAGCTGCAGTGCTTCGACCAGTTCTTCCCGCGAGCGATTGCGTAGCAGCTTGAGGTTGATGATCAGGTCATTACACATCTCTGGTGCAGCATGCCCGATCATAAACTCCAACAAGTCGAAATCCGTGGCCACCTTGCGATCTGCAGTTGCACGTACCCAATCGGAAGGACGCGCCAGTGTCCAGTGCAATGGCATGGCAATAGGTTCAGAGCTCGCTCGGTAATTCACATCACGCCATGCAACCTCACCTACAGTTACTCGCTGCCAACGCGCCACATGCTCGAGAATAGCATTTGGCGTTGTGGTGATATCACTCGCAGACGGTATACCCACGGTGTATTGTTTAGGCCACGACTCAACCGACGTCAGCATCTCCAGCCGAAACTGTTTTCGCTGCCACTGGCGCTGCATACGCTCGGCAATGTCCTGCGGTGACTTCAAGTTCTGTCTTGCTGCTTATCGGTCGCCTGTGCGCGCGCCTCCTCCAGAGACTGCCAACTCATCGACACCAGTGTCGAGGCCTGAGCGCGCCGATGAACGATGATCGCTGAACGCGTGTGATTGCGCAGTAGTCTCATCTCCTTGTTCGGTGTGACGAACACAGCATGCAGACCAAACTCTTTTAGCGCGGCTATGATACGGCCGGCCACCACCTGTGAGCTTCGCGAAAAGGCTTCATCAAGCACGATGGTGCCAAACAACGGCAGGCTTGCGCCGGCAGGGCATAATGCGTAGCTAAGAGAAGCTGTCAGCACGTAAGAGGCAATGATTTCCTTCTCACCACCACTGCCCCCTTGTGAGCTGGTACGGGTCTCGATAAGGTGATCGTCTTCGCGGCTGATCACCGAAACTGCAAACTCAAGACGATAGCGCGGATCGAGCAGCGCTCGAGCACCAACCGTGCGGCGCCTGTCGCAGGCATCACGCAGTAATGCCACCAGATGTTGTAGCGCACGGTACTGGCTCTCACCATCGTCGTATTTGAAACGGGCGGCATTTAACACCTTCTGTGCTCGCTGCAAGGTGCGTAGACTTTCATGGACGACCTTTTTTGACACCAGCTTGAGATAGCAATCGTGCTGGAAATCAACGCGTTTCAAGGTGCCATTAAGATCTTCCAGGCGTTCTTCAATCGTCGACACTTCGTTATCGATACGACTCAGAAGCTGTGTCACGCCCTCATCTGATGACTGGTTCAGATACTGAAGAAACCGTCTACGCTTTTCGGGGAGCGCTTCTGGGCTCGGGCAGCAATGTAATCGTTGGTGCGGGATTGGTTCACAGGGCGATGATAGCGGATCGGAGCTGACCTAAGACACAATATTATGTGAAGTCCGTGCCTTCAGGCTATCCGAACAAGCATCATTCAGCGACGATCTTGGCGTGATGGAAGCCTCCACGCTTCAACTGATTGAAACGAACGGTTCCTAAACTGTACGTGAACCATTGACAGTCAAACCACCCAAATTGGCAGTCACACACTACTCGTGAAATATATGGTCTCTGTGGTAGCTCAGGAAACGATTACTGGGTCTTTGGGATTCGATGCCGGGCAGCGATATTACCTTACCGGGCACAATAAGCCCTCGATGCATTTCTGCATCCAGCGAGCGAGACGCTACTATCCTGAAGTCTTCGTCCAACGTGACTAATCCGCGATCAAAAACCCAATGTACCGTGCTTGAAAGCGCCAAACCATTTCTA
>CALLPU010000206.1 GCA_938016235.1 uncultured Granulosicoccus sp.
TTGATAAACAGATCGGGCGCTACGATCCCACGAGTGGGGTGTCGCCATCGTATCAACGCTTCAACACCGCTGTACGTATTACTCTGAATATCTATTTGGGGCTGGTACCAAAGTTCAAATTCATCCTGACTCAGCGCTAGCTTCAAGTCCGCTTCGAGCATCATGCGATCCTGCGAATCGATCGCCATACGCTCATCATAAATCGCGTAGTTCTGCTTACCGTTGTTTTTGACGTGATACATCGCAAGGTCTGCACTTCTTACAATGCTGTCTGAATCCAATCCGTCCTGAGGGTATGTCGAAATCCCCACGCTCAGGGTTGGACTGATTCTGTGGTTGCCAACCTCAATCGAGGTAGCGCCAAACTCAAGACAGCGCTCGGCGGTGCTGATCGATTCAGCCACGTCAGCAATGTCGTGCACCAGGATGCAGAATTCGTCGCCACCCAGTCGAGCAACCAGATCGGTACGCCTCACATTGCGTTTCAAGTGATCCGAGAACTGCCGTAAGTATCCGTCGCCACATTCGTGGCCGAAGGAGTCATTAACACCTTTGAAATTATCCAGATCTATGTAGATGACGCTGAACTTTTTTGATTGGCCTGCCGATGTTGCAATGGTTTCGCTCAGGTATTCATGGAAGTAGGCTCGGTTGGCAAGCCCCGTCAAGCCGTCGTAGTAAGCCATCGTGTAGATCTTCTCTTCAGCCCTCCTGATATCCGTGATGTCTTGCACCGTACCGAGCAGCCGGATATCACCTTGCAAACCAGATATTTGTGACACCACTTGCCGCATGTTTCGATAGGTATCGTTGAGCTCGCCACTGCCCATCCGGTATTCAACAACGATGTCATCATCGTTCTCCTTCACCGAGGCAAAACTGTGCCGCACCTGTTGCCGGTCATCCGGATGCAATCGGCGAAAACAGGCATTGATGGCAACCAGTCGTTCAGACTCCCCCCAAATGGCAGCCAGATTGTCAGACAACTCGATATGCGTCGACTGACCATCCCACTCCCAATAACCTATATGGGCCATGCGCTCTGTCGTTTGCATGACTGAGCGGCTCTGATCCTGAATATCCTGTTTCAACCTCAAGAGTTCGAAGTAGTTTTTACCCACCTCCTTGCCACAGCTGAGTAAAAATCCAAAGACAAACAGGCTGAACAGGGCAACTTCCAGCGAAAACGGATCACCCAGGGTAAGCAACCTCACTTCAACCGAAAGCATGATGATCAGCTGAAAAACCAGATTCAATCCGCGGTCATAGGGCAGGGATGCCAGCGCACCGCCAGCGACGCCACCCAGAGTCAGGATAAGCAGCAGCTGATGAGGCACGTCATCATGTGGAAACAGGATCCACATGGTCGACGCCCAGGCCGCTGAAGATACAAGCGCGCCAATATTGAAACGCCGCGCCCAGGTTTCGGCATCTTCAACCGGTGTGAGTGCCACATGGAACAAGCGGTTATCAATCAGGCGACACAAATAGGCTGCCGTGATGATGATAAACCAGGCACGTGCCCAATCCGGGTTCGTGAGCGGACCAAACGTATTGACGATAACCAATGACGCAGCGAATGACCCGGCGGCCGAGAATTTTACGCCCGCGTACAGCAGCACATTCTGGCTATGCCTTATCGATTTACTACGACTTGTGGTTGTTTGGCCCATCTACAATCGGGGTTCTCAGAATTCCACGGACCCACACGCACCAACTCGACTTGCTACTGACGATGCTGGCATCGTGTTCCAGGTGTGCCTTCTGTGGAAGGCGTTGTCGGAAAAAGACTGATGAAGCTTGCAAAAAACGCCAATTCTTCAGTCCAGACGGCTCATCAATGATCAGTTAACCCCACAGCAAGTAACTGGCCAATGCTCTGATAGCGACTGGCTGGAAGAATGCGTGAGCGCAATTTGTCTGAAACCGCCGCTGTGAGGCGCGCAGATACTGATTCTGGATCAGTAACCACCCGGAAAATCAACGCAGCAGCATTGACTTTAGGTAAGTGATAGCTTACCGTAAGTCATGGCTTACCAAGAAGTACTGACCGCACTGGCAGATCCAACCCGCAGGCATATTCTGGAATCACTCAGGAACAAACCGCTGACGGTGGGTCAATTGTCCGTTGCTCAGCCGGTGAGCCGTCCCGCCGTCTCGCAGCATCTGAAAGTGTTGCAGCAAGCCGGGCTTGTCAACGTGGAAACAGCGGGAACCCGCCGCTTCTACTCTGTCAGGCGAGAAGGCCTTGGCGAGTTACGAACCTACCTCGACGGCTACTGGTCTGACGTGCTCGCAGCCTACGGGGCCGAAATTGAACGAAGATTTGGAGACGAAAATGCTGGAACCGATCATTAAAACCATTGAAGTATCCTGTAGCCCCGAACAGGCATTCACCGTATTTATTGATGACATGGCAAGTTGGTGGCCATTGGACAAGAACTCCGTATCAGCCATGAACGGCGAAGTCGCCAAATCCACAGTCATTGAGCCACGTCTAGGCGGTAAGGTTTATGAGATTGGCCACGACGACACCCAGCACCACTGGGGAACGGTTACGCAATACGACCCCTACTCGGCGTTTTCCATGGACTGGCACATTGGCATGTCGGCTGAAAGCCCCAGTGTCGTGGATGTCAAATTCACTGATATTGGCAACGGAAAAACTCGAGTGGAGTTAACGCATGGAAACTGGGAATCATTTGGCGATAAGGCCGAAGACATGCGCAAGGGCTACAACGAAGGCTGGGTTGGCGTATTTGAAAAAGCCTATTGCTCCGCTTGCAATGCCGTGAGCTCAGCGTCTGCCTGATTGCCTGATCAGTGTATAGCCAACCATCACTCTACAAACGCCTGTCACCCAACCGGTTGACAGGCTCTATTCACAGCTGAATCGACATAGTCAACAGGTTCACGACCGGTTTGGACAGTGCCCTTGTCCGTTCCGGCATCGTGGCACCCCAGGCTGTATTGTCACCCCTTACCGGATGACCCCAGCAGATTCATCTTGTTAACAATCACGCGCGTCATTTCCGCCCTGGCAGGCGCCAGAATCTTGCGCATGTCGATGATATCAGGCTTGTCGCGGATCAACTCCCGTATGCCTGCTGTCGATGCGATACGCAGATCAGTTCCCACATTGACCTTGCACATACCATTGGCAATGGCCTGCGTAATATCGTCATCGTGTATCCCCACGGCATCCTTGAGCACTCCCCCGGCCTGGTTCACGCGAGCAACCACATCCTGCGGGATGCTGCTTGCGCCGTGCATAACCAGTGGCTGTTCAACCCGTGCACGGATCTCGGCAATTCTTGCGTGGTTAATTTCAGGACGGCCTCTACCCTTGTTAGGACCATGTGCAGTACCCACCGCTATTGCCAGCGTGTCAGCACCACAGGCATTGATAAATCGTTCAGCTTCATCCGCTGTCGTCAGCGTGGCATGCTCTTCGGAAATAATCACTTCAGCACCCAATTCAACCAGCCTGCCAATTTCAGCTTCCACGCTGACACCCACGGCATGGGCGGCATCGACCACGCGACGCGTTTCACGAATATTGGTGGCTTCATCCTCATGTGATTTATCAATCATGACTGAGGTAAAGCCGTGACGAATGCACCACATACAACTCTCAAAACTTTCGCCATGGTCGAGATGAATGGCGACGGGCACGGTGGCATTTCGAGCTTCTGCCATCGCAATATCCACGATTCGGGTGCCACTGTATTTTAACGCACCCGCCGTGATGGCCATGAGAATAGGACTACGGGTTTCTTCAGCGGCCTCGATAATGGCCTGAGTGGTTTCCAGATTATCAGTATTAAAAGCGCCAACGCCATAGGCGCCTTCCTGTGCTTTCTTGAGTATGTCGAGTCCAGTGTGTAACGCCATGATAGTAGTCTTTTCGCCAGGTTAGTGAGAACGGGATGCTTCGAGGTTTAACAATGCCAAGGCTCCGTACAGTGGTGCTTGTTTACCCAGGGATGCCCAGGCAAACGTAAGGGTGCTGGCAGGATAAGGTTTCTGTAAGTGCTCAACCGTTTTCGCAATCAACTTGCCTTGCGGGTAGCCGGACATGGCTGTCACACCACCACCAATAACGATAAGCTCTGGCGTAAACATCGTAGAGACCGTGGCCAGCATATAGGCTTGATACAGAATGAACTTCTCAAGCTCTTCATGCAGCACAGCTTTCCACGCTGGCTGCTCCTTGTATTCAAATAATCGTTCAATCGGGCAGCCCGTGGTTGCCGCCAGCTCTGTCAAGGTATGACCGCATGCATAGGCCTCAATGCAATCACGATTCCCACACTTGCATAGCTTCCCTTCAGACATGATGGGTATGTGACCCGCCTGAATATCCTGCACCAGTGGATTTTCGGGGTCACCGTTGAGTAGATAGGCAGCGCCAATGCCGGTACCAAAATACACGCCAAACACGGAGGACTTACCACGCCCGGCACCGGCTTGCCATTCGCCCAATAACTGCAACATGATGTCCTGTTCGAAAAGCACCAGACACCCCAAATTATCTGTGAGGAACTGTTTTAAACCCTTTCCTTCCAGTTGAGGAATGTTGTTACAGTGCTCGATGACATCATTGCGCCGGTCCAGCACAGCGGGTATGCCCAATACCGCAGCTTGTAAATTCAGAGTATGTCTGACTGTGTAATCGTTGATGATTCTGAGTAGCTCTTCGCGCGCATCATCTACACACAACCGTGTGCTTTTCAACGTTTCAAAGGCTTCAGAAAAAATGCCCTGACGGATATGGCCAATACGGATGCTCGTACCACCGTTGTCCAGCACGATGATGTCTGAAGCCGTCATTGACTTTGTGACTTGATGTAAGTTGCAGCCAGCTGCACACACACTTCTATACTGTTCTCATCGGTGTCCAGAACAAGACGTGGCATCTCCAGCGGCTCAGCTGAATCTCGACTTCTCACATACAGAGAATAGTCGCGATCTTCAGCAAGATGCTTGCCCTGATCCGCCTCCAGGCGGTGTCTGGCACTGTCGGCGGAACACACACATTCTATAAAATACACAGGCACTTCCATCTGCGCAGCAGCTGCCTCTACTGCAGTCACCTGATAACGTCGCGAATAGGTACGCCCATCCAGAATTACCGGCACATCAGCCCGTTGCTTCAGATGGTATCGGGCAACCTCGTACATGACCGACACACAGACATCATCCTGTTGACGCTGATAGTCAACATAACCTGCAAACAAACAGGATCGTATCTCATCCTTGTCAAGCAACACGCCATTGACCCGCCTCTGCAAGGCTTGAGCGACAGCGCTTTTGCCCGAAGCAGGCAGACCGGCGAATACGATCAGCACGGCATGCGCCAGGACCGCGGTTCAATCATCGAGCACACGCCCCATCATCATCGCTACGACTTCATCTTCTGTGGTATCTCCAATCAGACGTTCTCCTGCCTTGCGTCCTCGTTCAAGTACGAATATTCGATCACTGACTTCAAAGATGTCATTCAGGTTGTGAGAGATGAAAATGATCGCCACACCCTCTCCCTGCAAGCGCTTGATCAAATCCTTCACTTCACGCTGTTCCGGCACGCCAAGGGCGGCGGTAGGTTCATCCATGATGAGCACCTTCGCTTTCCAGTACACCGCCCTGCTGATGGCGATAGCCTGTCGTTGCCCGCCAGAGAGATAACGAACCGGCATCGCCAGATCATTCAACTCAATACCGAGGTGCTTCAATGCATTCACTGACTCTTCACGCATGTATTTACGATCCAGAACCGGTATGCCGAACACACGCTTCATACGCTCTCTGCCCAGGAAAATGTTGATGCCGACATCCAGATTATCGGCAAGCGCAAGGTCCTGGTAGATGGTTTCTATACCCAGATCACGCACCTGATGAGGAGAACGATGACTGATCGTCTCGCCCTTGTAGCGAATCTCGCCACTGTCGGGCTGATGCACACCCGATATCATTTTGATCAATGTGCTCTTGCCTGCTCCGTTGTCGCCAGCCAGAGCCAACACTTCTCCCGGATACAAGTCCAGCGACAAAAGACTCGATGCCTGAGTGCCGCCAAAGCGTTTGCTGACATTCTCAACACTCAGCAGAGGCGCCGTCCTGTCGATCTGTCTCATCAGGAGGCTCCCATGGTGGATCGGGATAGTCGATCGCGCGACTGGTCGATGAGCACGGCAATGATGATGACCAACCCTACCGTAATGAATTGCCAGAACGGCGGCATTCCGATAAACACCAATCCAAACTGAATGATGGCGATGATCAGGGATCCGATAACCGTACCCGCAATAGTACCGCTACCCCCGGTCAGGCTTGCGCCGCCAATGAACACCGCGGCCACGGCATTCAGGAGAATCGGTTCACCCGCATCAGCGGCTCCCGCCGAGAATCGGCCCGTATAAAAAATCCCCGCCATGCCTGCGGTAAACGCACTGAGCATGAAAATCGAAAAGGTGATTCGTGTGGTATTCACACCGGCTCTGATAGCACTCTGAATATTGCCACCCATGGCATAGGTATAGAGTCCGAAGCGGGTGTGTGCCAGCAGATAGTGAAACACTAGCGTAATCACAGCCGCCACGGCCACAGGTATCGGGATAACATCGAACAGCTTGCCGTTGCCGAAATCCCTCGCAACGCTATTGCGAATGGAGACTGTGGCCCCGCCAGCAATCAGAAAGGCAAAACCACGGGTAACGCCAAACATTCCCAGGGTTCCAATGAACGACGGTACTTTCAAGCGTGCGATCAACCAGCCGTTGATCATGCCGGGAATCAAAGCAATACCGATCCCTGCCGTGATACCCAGTGAGAACGACAGCGCCGGATGAAGATCAGGCAAGGCTCTAATCACAACCGCCATGGTGACTGCTGCCAGCCCAGCGATGAATCCTATCGACAGATCAATACCAGCAGAAATAATGATGAACGTCAGACCCAGAGCCATCATCAGAATCTGAGTAGCCGTTAGCAGAACACTCTGTACGTTGTACAGGTTTCCGAAGAAGGTCCGCTCGTAGACGCTCCACGACCACGCCTCGAAAAAAGCCATGATAAACAGCAGAAACAGCCAGGACCAGGCTGTTGTCAACAACTTCAGGATTTTCAGCCGCAGGGGAATGGCCGGCTTCACCGGCGCTTCAGATTGCGTAGCCAATGCTCAAATTCCTCGCTGTTGTAAAGACACGATACGTACCGGTTCCTAAACCTGATGAGACAAAACTGCCCGCTGATGTCAGGAACCGCGCGGCCAACGACCCGATGCCAAACGCACGTGGCATCGAG
Organism: uncultured Granulosicoccus sp.; assembly: GCA_938016235.1. GTDB lineage: Bacteria > Pseudomonadota > Gammaproteobacteria > Granulosicoccales > Granulosicoccaceae > Granulosicoccus. The sequence continues at coordinate 7,306 of CALLPU010000206.1, forward strand.
TCTCTTTTAGCCCAGGCACCTGACAAGTCAGGATGCGGCATGAATCAATCGGAATAGATGAATCTCGCCACTTCAGGCTCATCCACGTTGTCAGCCGTGATGACAGTAAACCCCGTACCGATCAAGGGCGGAACAGATTGACCCGTTAAATGAGCGTACGCTGTCATGACACCGTAGTAGCCAATCTCAGCAGGATGCTGCGCGATAGCCATATCCACCAGACCAGTCTTGAGCTGATCCACAATGGACTGAGGCGCGTCGAAGGCAATGACGGTGATGTCACCGAGCTTGTCGGCAGAATCAACGCCGTTGGCCGCACCCAACGCCGAGAACAAATTAGCGCCGAAAACACCTGCAAGGTTAGGCTCGCGCGCCAACACTGCCTGTAGTTGAGAAGCCGCCGTGGATGCATCATTCTCGTTATATTGAGTATCCAGAACGCTTATATCCGGAAATCGCTCTTGCATTTCCAGCTTGAAACCCTCTTCTCTCTGGTCGGTTGTGGAAATGCCAGGGCGCACATTAGAGACATACACAGCACCCTTTCCTCCCAGTGCCTCACCCATTGCCGCAGCGGCCATGCGTCCGCCCGCGACATTGTCCGACGCTATATAGGACATGGGGAAGTCTCCATCACCAGCCCCGTTCTGATACGCACCATCATCGATGAACGTATCCACTGTGACCACAGCGATGCCTTGCTCAGTGGCACGACGCAATGGCTCGATCAGCTGCGTGGTGTCGGTGGGTGCAATGACAATAGCGCTGGGTTGACGAGCTATGACCGCATCGAGCACGGGTATTTGTAACGTGGGGTTGAAGTCTTCTGCACCTTGAAAATCCACTTTGATTCCCAAGGCTTCTGCAGCCGCCTGGGCACCTTTGTTCATGGTGATATAAAACGCATCGGTGGTCAGCCCGGGTACCAGAACAATGGAAATGTCATCCTGAGCTTGAACGGACCCGTACATAGACAGTGACAAAATCGCTGCTATCAGTTTCTTCATGGTAAATATCCTCCAGAGGAATAGAAATGTGTGAGTGCTTTTAACGTTCTACCTACAGTCCAAACAGTGGGCATCTCTACATAGGCCCTCCTGCCGCGGATACACGGACTGAGTTCAGGTACGGCTGGCTTTTTCCCCGCTCTGAATCGGGTGAAAACGCATCATAAATGGGCAAAGTGGCAGCGCCCATGACGGCACTGTCCAACCCGGTATTTCCCATTTGCAGAGTTGATCGTCGAGTCCATCCATGCATGTACAGAGGATCCAGAACATCCTCAACACGCTCAAGCAGCGCTTTGAAAAAACGTGGAGGCAGTTGCCCACCCACAATGATCGTCTCAAGATCAAGCAGGTGGTCAACGGATACCAATGCATTGGCAAACACGTGACTGGCTGAGTCAAGCCACTGCATCATTGCAGGCTCGTTGTTGTTGATTCGATCATCCAGTGTGTCGAGGATGTCATCGCCAAATTCGATGCGCAGAGCATGACCCGATACGTAGTTCTCCAGGTAATCGGGAGAATTCATTCCATCAGTACCAGCGCTGACCAGCATGTGGCCAAATTCAGCAGCGTTGAGACCCGTACCTCGATAAACACGCTTGTTCAGAACAAGCCCACCCCCTAGTCCAATACTGTAAAACCCCACATACAAGAAGTTCTGATACGAGCGGCCCCTGCCATACCAGTACTCCCCTATCGCGCCAGCGGTTGCGTTGTTATCCATGAAAACGGGTAACTCGAAAGCCTCTCGCAGCGGACCTCGCATGGCTACGTCGTCCCAGTCCGACGTATAGTCTGTGCGCGTGACGCTACCGGCTGCTTGATCTATCGGTCCGACCGTGGCGAGACCGATGCCGATGATCTTGCTGAATTCCACTTGCTGTATGAGTTCCAGACCCATGTGTATCAGCGCATCCAACACGATCCGGGGAGACGGAAGCGGCGCTAGCGCAACTCGCTGACGACTGATAACGGTGCCTTTAAGGTCAGCAACAATACCGGCCACGCTGCCGTGCTCGAAGTGCAACCCTACGGTGTATGCAGCATCCGCCTTGATACCCAATTCAATGGCCGGCTGACCCCGATGGTTGCCACGCCTGCCCAGTTGTGTGACATAGCCTCGGCTGATCAGCTCACTTACGATATTGGACACTGTCGCGGATGTCAGATCCAGTCGAGCAGCAATTTCTGCACGTGAGACAGGTTCGAAAAGATGGATGAGTTCAAATACGCGTGCTCGATTGAACCCACCCGACTGGCTCATCTGAACACCAATGAGCGCGTCGAGTGGCTGATGCAATGAGCCTGCTTGCCGCTTAGTCCCTTGTGCCTCATCATTAAGTTAATTCAGTTAACTTAATCTGAGACTATGCCTCAACACCCAAGCCTGTCAACTGTTTAATTTTCTCCACTACCCGTTCATCATCGAATATTGCAGACCAAAACGGACCTGGCCCAGCGCCGTTTCGCCAAACTTTCAATAGGCACACGCAGGATATCTTTGAAACAATACAACTCCGTGTATGGAACCGGCTCAGCTGGTGCCACTAAATGCTGCCGCGCATACTTTGCCATCGCACGTTAAGTCGCGAGCTAAAAACCACATCAGCGTTCCCTGGCTGTTTCATGATTAATCGCACAACTCGCAGTGTTCATTGCACAATCCGCACAGCAGCGCGTAAAGGGCACTGTGCGCATGAAAAAGCCTGCTCTAAGCGGTTTTTCGTCGAGCTCTGGAGACTTCTGCCAGAACCAGCGCAGCGTTCGTTTGCAGCGGAAGATTGGCTGCCCACAAGAGCTCCTCACGGTCTACCCCGATATCGTCTAACATCACATCGTCCAGGCTGAGAAGGTGAAGGAACGCATCCCTGTCCATTCTCTGTTGCCGCCTTCGCTCATAGCCAGTACAGGCCTTACGAACGTGACCGAAAACCACGGATAGTCGTTGAGCCCACGCTGCCAACACACTCGCTGACGTGATTCCGAGATGATTTTCTTCCTTGTGATCTGCTGCTGTATAACAAGCATCCATCGTCTGTCCCCACCGGTTGACAGGCGCGTGACTACGCCCCTTGATAGTAAGATTGCGACCGAATCAGCTTTCAATCAAACGAAATGTTCTGATACCATCTATTAGAATTTCTGAAGCAAGAGGGTTTCGCCGATGGGTAACGCTCACATCACCCAGCCACCGTTACTGGAGTTGGACCTGTTGCGCACACTGGTCGCCATCAGTGACACCGGGAATTTCTCTGCCGCCGCCGACGTTGTGTTCAGAACACCCTCTGCCGTGTCCATGCAGGTCAAAAAAGCGGAGGAGATGATCGGGCGTCCGTTGTTTCACCGGGATTCACGATCTGTCAGCGCCACGCTGGATGGGGAAACATTGATTCAACACGGGCGGAGGATGCTGGCGTTGAACCATGAAATGGTGATGCAATTCATTGAACCCACCGTTTCCGGCACGGTGCGATTAGGAGCACCTTATGACATGGTTGAACGTGCCCTGCCCGACCTTCTGAGACGCTTTGCAGAAACTCACTGCTGTGTAACGGTAGATGTGATCGTGGATTCATCGGCCAACCTGCAAGACAAAATGCATCGAGGTGAACTTGATCTCGCTATCATCACGTGCGACCCCAAAGGCTGTTTGCCCGATAATCTTGAAATCATTTTCCGTGAGCGTTTAGCGTGGGCCGGTGCACGCAACGGTCTGGCCAGCCAGAAGACACCGGTTCCCGTATCCGTCTGGGAAGAAGGATGTTCGTGGAGAAACGCTGGAATAAAGAGCCTTGAGAAGATAGAAAAAGACTATCGTATTGCCTTCATGAGTGCTCATATATCGGGACAGAGAGCGGCCCTTCTCGCCGATCTCGCCATCGCACCATTGCCGGCATCACAGTGCATCAATGGCATCATGGAGCTAACGGAAAAACACGGTTTTCCTGCACTGGAAGAGTACGCATTGGGGTTACTGGTGGCAGAGCCTGCGTCCAAGCCTGTTGAAGCTGCCGCCGATCATCTTCGCGAAAGCGTCTCGTCAGAATACGGCCCAGCCTTGTCTTGTCACTGAAGCTGTTACTCAATAGACGGATCTTCAGAAAGTTACTGGCACTGCAGCTGTTGTGTCAACCGGATCAGCGATTAGTCAGTAACGATATCTTCTCTACGATGCGTTGCCGGTGGTCCTGTAACTGCTCCTTGTCGTCAGTATCAAACAGCTTCAGCCCCACAAGTGTGGCTGCCTCAAAAAACAAGCCAACACCGACGTCCAGATTACCCCGTTCAATCCTGTTCAATGTGCTACGGGTGATATTGGCTCGCATGGCAAGGTCAGTTTCACTCATGCCTCGTTGCTTGCGTGCCAGCTTGATCATTTGACCCCAGAGCAGAATCGATTCTGTCGTAAACTCCGTGTAGCTTCTGTTCTCAGATGACATGGCCGTGTAACCCCAACGCGGTATTTTCAATACCCGTTGCAAAGTGCATGCGCTATGCCATCGATCTGTACGATGTCTCGATGAGAGTGAGATAAGTGGGTGCGGGTCCTCAATCTGCAACTACTCAGGAGTACTCAATGGGTTACAAGGGCGACCAACTCTTTTCCGCCAGTTCAAATCCTGAATATTCAAAACCGGGGCACACTGTGCATCCAACCAATACCCAACCGTTACATGGCCGAGCGCTCTGCCAGGCATGAGCGGGGACCAGCACTTGCGGACGCTCGCCAGCCACGATATCGGTACCCAGTGTGCATACGCGTTTCTCGCCCGCTTCGTGAATGTGTAATTCCAGGGCACTACCGGCATACCAATGCCACATCTCTGCTGCATCCACTGTGTGCCAGTGACTAC
>CALLPU010000207.1 GCA_938016235.1 uncultured Granulosicoccus sp.
CTGGCGCGGTTCCCGAAGCCGTACCTCCCGATAGACCGGTTGTACATCTATCACACGGGCATACTCGGTGAATCGTTCGGTCGCTACCTGCCTGCCTGCCGTTGCTGCGCTGGAGACAGATGCAGCGCTCAGTGTGGCAATCGCAATCGCCAGGATCCGGGTTCTCGTGACTGACGTTTTCATGTGTGCACCTCATTGGCTGTTTGTGACCGTACGGCCACCGTCGACGCCAACATTAATTCCCTGGCCCTGAACCTTTACTGAATAGCGGGAGAGCAACCACAAGGCCTTTGGCAGAACGCATCGATTTGCACACCTCGTCACATCTGATTGCGGAATCTGTGAGTGCTCGTTAGTTTTCGTGCGTCAGAGCTTACTCAGGCGTCGTTGCACCTTCGGTGCCGGTATCCGTTCCGAGTGTGTCGTCAAGTGGCAGAATCCGGGTCAACAGGCCGAATCGGGGATTATCGATGTAATGCAATTCGCGACTGCGCATCTTGCGACTTTGCGACAACCGGAAACTCTGCTGCGAGTCGGCGTCGGTGTAGGCTAGCAGTGTTTCCATATGCAGAAATCGCCCGAGCCTGACTTTTATCGTGCCGTTGATAGTGCTGGTTTTGACCTCACGAGCGCGCTCTGGCGTGGCCGCTGGCGAGGCAGGTATGAAGTCTTCATACGGTGATAAGTCTTCTGGAAGATACATCGTGCTGGTATTGCCGAGGCTGATGCGTACCGGAATGGCAGACTTTTCGTCGAGCCCGGGTTGTCGCCAAGCTATATGGCGCAACAATTTATAGCGCCCGGATGCTGCGATGGAAGCCGCATTTTCCGTTAGTGTCAGCCCTTCGTCCACAGCAACAAAACCCGCCTGTTGCGCCGAATTGCCATTCAGGTTGAGACTTCGCTCGGCTTTGGGGTAGTACAGCCCGCCGGCTGCCATGTCGCGCCCTGCCACTGTTTCGAATAACACAACCTCAATGAGGTAGTCGCGTGCGTGTGACAGTGTGCTGAAAGCCGCAGTGACGACAAACAACAGCAGTTGAATACGGGTCAGGTGGATTTTCATGGTTTTCTCTTTGTCATCAGGCAGCCTTGGCCAGCGAGAGTGAGTCGAGGAGCTGATCAACAAACTCCTGAGCATCGACAGACTGCTCGAATGGCTTGATGATACGCAGAATCTGCTTGCCATCGAAACGGTATACGTCACTGTTACGCTGCAGTATCTGAATCAATGCCATGGGATCAATATTGGGTTCTGGTGAGAATTTGATGCGCCCGCCAGCGCTGTTGAGCTCCAGCCTTTCAATGCCGAGTTGTTCACAACGTTGACGCAGGCGCATGACATCGAAAAGCCGGTCGGTCTGTTCCGGCAATAGCCCGAAACGGTCAATCAATTCGATTTTCAACTCGCGCAGCGCTTCACTATCGGGCGCATGAGAGATCCTCTTGTATAGAATCAGACGCTGATGCACATCCGGTACATAATCTTCAGGTAGCAACGCCGGCACTCCAAGATCAACCTCGGTGCCCTGTGCCAGAGGCTTGTCGTAGTCGGGCAGCTTGCCTTCCTTCAGTGCTTTCACTGCGCGAGTGAGCAGTTCGCTGTACAAGGTAAAGCCGATTTCCTGTATCTGGCCGCTTTGGCCTTCGCCAAGCAACTCTCCAGCGCCGCGGATTTCCAGATCATGGGTGGCCAGGGTAAAACCAACGCCCAGATCCTCCAGCGACTCTATGGCTTGAAGACGCTTTTCAGCATCGGCCGTCATGGAGCCTTTCGGCGGTGTCAGCAGGTATGCATAGGCACGATGGTGGGAACGGCCGACTCGACCACGCAATTGATGCAATTGTGCAAGCCCGAGCTTGTCTGCGCGGTTGATGATAATTGTATTGGCACTGGGTACGTCGATACCGCTTTCAATGATGGTGGTGCTGACCAGAATGTTGAAGCGCTGATGATAGAAATCGCTCATCACTTGCTCCAGATCCGTTTCGCGCATCTGCCCATGGGCAAAGTTCACACGCGCTCCAGGCACGATGCGTTCAAGATCTTCCACAATTCTCTCGATCGTCTGCACCTCGTTATGCAGAAAATACACTTGCCCGCCACGCGCAAGCTCACGATCACACGCCTCTCTTATCTGCACATCTGACCATTCCCCAACAAAGGTCTTGATGGCATGTCTGTGTTGTGGAGGGGTGGCGATGATTGACAGGTCACGCATGCCTGCCAGCCCCATGTTCAGAGTTCGAGGTATGGGCGTGGCGGTCAGCGTGACGATATCCACTTCGGCGCGCAGTGCTTTCATGTGCTCTTTGTGCCGAACACCAAAACGATGTTCCTCATCGATGATGACAAGTCCCAGATTGTGATACTTGATATCCTTGCTGAGCAGTTTGTGGGTACCAATGATGATATCCACACCGCCTGACGCCAGGCGTTGCAAGATGCCTTTTTGTTCCTTTGCGGTTTCGAATCGCGACAGTGATTCTATCTGCACTGGCCAATCGGCAAATCGATCCAGAAAGTTCTGATGATGCTGCCTGGCCAACAACGTGGTGGGCACCAGAACAACCACCTGTTTGCCGGCATCCACTGCCACAAATGCCGCCCGCATGGCCACTTCCGTTTTGCCGAAACCCACGTCGCCACAGACGACGCGGTCGGTGGGTTGTGGTGACCGAAGATCCTCAACCACTGCGTTGATGGCGGACAACTGATCGGGTGTTTCTTCAAAAGGGAATGCATCGCTGAACAAGGCGTAGTTATCTGACTTGGCCGGAAACGAGAAGCCCTTTCTGGCTGCTCGGCGCGCATGAATTTCCAGCAATTCAGCCGCAACGTCATACGCTTTTTCAGCCGCCTTGCGACGAACTTTCTGCCAGGTGTCGGTACCCAGTTTATGCAACGGTGCTGATTCTTCGCTGGCACCGGCATAGCGACTGATCAAGTGCAGTGAGGATACGGGAACGTACAATTTGTCATCACCGGCGTACTGGATGGTCAGATATTCGTTCTCTGTGTCGCCAACGTTCAGCGACGTTAATCCCTGATAACGACCCACCCCGTGATCAATGTGAACCACGGGTGCGCCGAGCCGTAAATCGGTCAGGTTGGCAATGATGGCTTCGGAGTCGCGCGTGGGGCGGCGTCGTTCCCGGCGCTTGATTCGCCCGGAACCCAGTTGGCTCTCCGTAATCATGGCGATACGCGCATCTGGCAGAAGCAGGCCACGGTCCAGTGCCGCTGTGGTCAGGCACAGGTCGCGGTCACTGTCGAGAAACGCCTGCCAGCTATCGACAGTTTCGGGCATCAGCCGATTTCCCACTAACTGATCGAGCAGGGCCTCACGCCTGCCGGTGGACTCTGCAACAAACAATACCTTGCCAGGAAACTTGCCGAGGAAATCCTGCAACGCACCCATGGGGCGTTCACTGCGTGGCTCAACCGGAAACAAGCCAGGCGCTTCGGTAGCAAAATTGAAGGCCTTGTTGCCTGTTTTCTCGATTTCAAATCGCTGGGTTGAAATCGTCTGACGCTCGGTGAGTTGCTGTGCCACCGTGGCCGAATCCAGATAGATATCCCCGGGTGGTAACACAGGGCGTTCAACATCGTGACGGCGCTGCTCGTAGCGTTCCAGGGTGTTCTGTTCGAAGCTTGTCATTGCCTCGCTGGCGCCATCGACCAGCGTGAAGCCTGCATCCACAGGCAGGTAGTCGAACAGATTCGCTGTCTCTTCGAAAAACAGCGGCATGTAATACTCGATGCCTGCCGGCGCTCGGCCTTCGCTCACATCCCGGTAAATCGGGGTGTTTTTGCTCTCGGCAGCGAATGTGTTTCGGTACTGGCGTCGAAACAGTCCGATACCGTCTTCATTCAAGGGGAATTCATGCGCTGGCAGTAGCTCGATTTCGGTGGCTTTTGCCAACCCTCGCTGTGTATCTGCATCAAACGTTCTTATCGTTTCTATTTCATCATCGAAAAATTCGACGCGATACGGATGGTTACTGCTCATGGGGAACAAGTCGAGGATAGAGCCTCGAACGGCAAATTCTCCATGCTCCTCGACCTGCGTGACCAATCGGTACCCTGCATCGACTAATCGACCGCGAAAACCTTCCAGAGCCAGCGTGTCACCTTGTCTGATGATCAACGCATGTTGATCCAGGAAACTCTGAGGCGGCAAACGCTGCATCAGCGCCGCCGCTGTGAGAATCAGTATGCCGCTGGAGGAGCGGGACAGTGAGTACAGCGTTCGAATACGCTGGGAAATGATGTCCTGATGCGGTGATACACGATCGTAAGTCAGAGTTTCCCAATCGCCGAGCACTTGAACCGGTATGGCTGAATCACAAAAGAAGCGCAGTTCTACCTCCAGTTGCAGCAACTCGGTTGTGCTCGGTGCGACGACCACCTGGAGGTTAGGCTGACGTGACGCGAATTCTGCGATTGCCAGTGATTCAGAGCCACCGTACAGCTTGCCCCAATGGGGTCGCGACAGCGCCTTGTCAGGCAAGAGCATCAGTCAGTCACCCTGTTCATGAGGCCTGTAGAGGTGTGCGGCGAGCAGTGGCGCAGCGTCTGGGCTGTAGTGGCGTAGTGCATTTACCTGTCAGCGGATTTATCAGTTTGGCGGGATCGTTGCACCGGAATTGTCCCATATTTCCTGTTCAGAAGAGAACGATGGTACAAACACCTGCCCCTGTTACGGCAATTCACTACACTATCTGATTGCACATCCCGACAATGAGGGAAGATTGCCAGCGGCTCCGGGCTATCTGACTTTCATCGGTTTTGATGGTTTCTCGCGTCAATGCGCGAACCATGTCGTCTGAAGCAGCTCTACAAGTCCATGTTCCAGCCCTATGAATTGTTCGTTGGCCTGCGATATACGCGTGCCAAACGACGAAATCACTTTATATCCTTCATATCCCTGGTATCCATTCTGGGCATCATGCTGGGTGTCACCGCCTTGATTACCGTGACGTCCGTGATGAATGGATTCGAAAAGGAAATGCGCGAGCGCATTGTGGGTGCATCTGCGCACGCCACGGTTACCGGGCTTGGTGAGCCTATCGAGAATTGGCAGGCTGTTGCTGACATTGCCACCGCGCACCCGGAAGTCACGGGTGCTGCTCCGTATGTCGAAGGTCAGGTCATGCTGGTGCATGCCGGACGCTCTACCGGTGCGCTGATTCGCGGAGTGCTGCCGGGCGAAGAGGGTGCTGTCTCTGAATTACCGACCAAGCTGGAGCAGGCCGAATCACTGGACTTGGCCTTGCAGCCTGGTGAGTTCGGGTTGCTGCTGGGGGCTGATCTGGCCACCTATCTGGGAGCGATAGCCGGTGATCGGATTATGGTCATCACGCCCGAAGCCAGCGTTACGCCCATGGGTTTTGTGCCGCGAGTAAAGCGCTTTACCGTGACGGGAATTTTCCGTTTTGGCATGTATCAGTTTGATCGGAACCTGGCGGTCATGCACGCAGCGGACGGT
>CALLPU010000208.1 GCA_938016235.1 uncultured Granulosicoccus sp.
GCCCTGTATGAGATTGCGTTGCGTGGCGAAGGCGGTGAACGTAACACCCCGTTGCGGTACCAACGGCCTGACGCATCAGCTGTGTCAGAATACAGCGACGAGCTGGCCGAGATTCGTCTGCGCTATAAACTTCCCGGTCAGTCGACTAGTCGGTTAATCAGTCAACGGCTTCGTGATGAGCAGTTAATCGCTGAGCCTGCCCAGACATCGGATAATTTCCGCTTCTCGGCAAGCGTCGCGGCACTGGGGCAGTTACTCAGAGCCAATAGCCGGATCGAGGCTTTCGGTTACGAGGATATTCGTGAGATGGCCAGACTCAGCCTGGGGGATGATAAATATGGCTATCGCGCCGAATTCATACGCCTGGTGGACATGGCGACAAGCCTCGATAGAATGCAGCGTGCCTCGAACGGCGCACTGCCACGCGACGAAGGTTAAATCGGCAGCGCGGGAACGGGAGAATTCGCATAGACAGGGATGACGGCGATTTGATGCTCGCTTATGCAGCGGGAGATGCAGCGGCATTTGACCAGTTGTATTCCCGGCATCGTCACGCGTTGTATCAGTTTGCATACAACAGCTGCAATAGCGAAGCAACGGCTCGTGAGCTTTATCAGGATGTCTGGCTGCGGGTGGTGAAAAATCGCGATCGCTATCAACACGGAACACCTTTCAATGCCTGGCTATACCGCATAGCCAGGCACCGGGTAATTGACCACTACCGGGCACAGTCCCGGAAACCTGCCATGGCGCAAGCGACTGATCTGGATGACACGTACACTAACGTCTCGTCACTGTTTGCCATGCCACTCATGCCAGATGAGATAGCCAGCCTTACCCAACGCTCGGATATTCTCGGCAGCGCCTTGCAATCGTTGCCGGATGTGCAGAGAGAGGCGGTGCTTCTTCGACACATTGCCGGCATGAGCATCAGTGAAGTGGCCAGTGTGGTCAATGTGGGTGTTGAAACCGTGAAAAGCCGATTGCGTTACGCCGTCGTAAAACTGCGTAGCACGCTGCAGGAGTACTCATGAACAAGCGACTTGAGCCAGACAGTTCGCCCGGTGATAAAGACATAGGCGCACTGTTCAAGGCGCAGCGCGTGAGCGCACCTGACGATCTGGATGAACTGATCCTCTCTGAAGCCAGGCAGGCCGTTGCCACAGAACAAACGGCAGCCGCTACCAGCAGCTGGTACCGCGTGCGGCCATGGCTTGCCGCAGCATCGGTAGCGATAATTGCTATTGGTATTGCCCCGCAGCTGCTCAAAAGCCCCGAGTCTGCCCTGGAGCCCGGCAAGCTAAGAAAGACATACGCTGAACCGGTAATGCAAGCCGAGAGTTCGCCCGCGATGGTGAGCTCTGAGGAAACACTCGATATGGCAGATGAACAGATGACTGAAGTAACGTCTGATGACGCTGTCACTGTGATTGATCCAGCGCCCATGCCAGCGCCCGTTCAAGCACCTGTTCAAGCGCCCGTCAATGAACAACCCGTTGCCATTGCAGGTGGTGCAGCCGGCGATGTCGCGCAACAAAAGTCTCAGAAAATCAGCCGCGATACTGTTGAATCAGTCAGCGTTGAGAACAACCCGTCCACGGGAACTGAAGAAGCATCTACGGCAAGGCTGATACCGATACAACTGAATTCGGAACGATCCAGCTTTGCCATGACAACGGAAAAAGCGGCGCGTCAGCCGTCTGTGTATCGGCGCAATCCTGAAACATGGATGGCTGAAATAAGGCGATTGGAAGCTGACGACATGATAGCTGCCGCTCACTACGAATATGGTCGATTTCGCGCTCAGTATCCGGACTATAAAACAGATTTCAAGCCGAGCCTTGAGCTACAAGAGCGGGACTAAGGTGTCCTGCAGATGTTCTATGACCAGTTTGAGGATTTGAACTGCTCTCGAAATTTTCCAGGTGTGAGTCCTGATTCCAACTTGAATGCCTTGTTAAATGCGCTTTGACTACTGTATCCAACAGCGTTTGCGACCGCCGTTATTTGCAACTCGGAACACGTAAGCAATTCCCGTGCAGCAATAATACGAATTCGACGCAACAATTCGCTCCATCTCATACCTGTTTCATCAACGATTCGTCGAGACAGTGTTCGTTCACTGGATGCCAACTCAACAGCTATCTCTGCTAATTCAACGGGTTTCGTATGTTGCTCAATGGTCAAATCAACCGCACGAGAAACAAGCATCGATTGACCTCTTGGAATCCAGTCGGAGGTTGGAGCATCCATTTGTTCGATAACAATCGAAGCAAGCACTTCGTAGAAAGACTCAGCGGCTTTATCGATGATACAGCCTTCAACACTCCAACGCCTGCAATGCAGAATCATGTGCCTCGCAAGAGGGGTCAGATCAATGGTTTTCACGAGAAGGTCGTGTTCAGGGAAGCGAGTAGTGTCAAATAAAATGGAACAACACGTAATCGACGTTGGAATCTGAGTAGTTACTTGTTTACCTGCAGGTATCCACACCGCTTTTGTCGGTTGCAAAAAAAAGTATCGAGAATCGATTTCCAGTCGCATCGATCCAGATGCGCAATACGCAAGGTAATGATCGGAAAAGCACAGCGTCGTCGAATCAGTTTTAGAAAACTCGCGAAAGACACAGCGTCCGAACGGTGACTCGCCAGATCGACTCATAACAATTACTCTTCAGTTTCACGCACGGCTTCCCTAGTGTACCGCTGTCGTTTTAGTTTACCGCTGAGTTAAGTCTCGGGTAAGCAATGTGGCACTTTGGAGCTGTTAATAGCGCGTTAGTGCAAAGACTGATCTGCGAGGAAGCTCTAGCATGAAATACTCATTTTTCACCCGAGCGACACAATGATCAGGACCTTAGCTATGACTACATTACTTGCCACAGGAACGCTACACGCCTCCACTTTGAACGAAATGCAGCTCGATGGCCTTCTGACTGGCAACACGCTCTATTTGATTGTTCCTGCGGGGGGACCGGCCCTCCCGGAAGGCGGAATTGTGCCTTTCAAGTATGGTGCGGATGGATCCTCATCTGCCCGATTATCAAGCGAACTCACACTTGTTGGGACCTGGAAGCTCGGAGAGGATCACTATTGTGTTGATTGGGAAAACGGGCCAAAAAATAGCTGTACGAAAATCATGAAGACGGAAAACGGTATCTCCCTGGTCGATTTTACGAGCGATGAGATACGCGGAGAAGTTGATCGGATATTACCTGGCAACCCCGAAGGTATCTGAGCAGATTTCCTGGCAATTGCGATGAGATCACGGTGCTCAGAATTCATCTGCTGGTGAATGCTTCCAAAAACCGTACTAAGCAGTGTTCTTCACATGAGCAAACGCAGCGTACAAATCACCGGGGGAGCGCTCGTTCCCCAGGTCCAGTTTGTCTTCAATGCGCTGCAGGTGATTATCCATCTCAACCTGAGCCGCCTGAACATCCCCACTGGCAATGACGTCGATGATGTCAAAATGCTCCTGGTGAGAGCACAGGGTATGGTGCGGGGTTTGATACATCGCAATCACCAACGAGGTTTGCGGCACCAGCTCTTTCAGGTAGCTTTGCAGCGTGGAATTGGTTGAGAGCATCGACAGCTGGATATGAAAGTCTCCAGACAATCGCAACCCACTACCCACGTGTTGCCTGCGAACCTGATCGCGCTCATCGTCCACGCAACGCCTTAGCTCATCAAGTGATTTTTTCGTGGCAGCAACGGTGGCTTCTCGAATCAATTCGCGCTCAATCAACCGTCGGACACCGAGGATCTCACGCGCCTTGTGCACATCAGGGCGGATAATCGTCGCACCCCGATTGGGTTGTATATCCACAATACGATCGTGTGACAACCGCAAGAGTGCTCTGCGGACTACCGTTCGACTCACAGAGAAGATGCTGGATAGCTCATCTTCCTTGAGCTTCACACCGGGGCTCAGCCGACGGTCCAGGATGGCATCCAGAATCTCATTGTACAAGCGCCCATCCTGCGTGCCATTCAGCGATTCCACCCGGTCTGGCGCACTTTGAGACGGTATATCCCTGGATTTCGATGCTTTGGCTTTCTTGGCGACCATTGCGAATGCTCTGTATCCGAACACAAACATTGTACACAATACTAACTCCAAATCTACCAGCCTTGCAGTAGCGTTCAGAAACAATAATGAATACGAAGATCAACCCGATGGGCCTGGTATTTCACACTACGCGTGCAACTCCACGACCCACGGATTGTGGAAAACAAACTCCTCCAGATTTACGCGCTCCCCGATCCAGTCGATAACGGCAAAACGCGCTGCCGTGTGCAAGGGTGTGAGCACACCGTGCCAGACGTTTCGATGGATATTAACGCCCTGCTGGCGCTGGGTCAGAAAGGCCTTCGGTGCCGTTGGTGTTCCTTCGTTATCACTTGCCACAACAACCAGAAACGGTGCATTCGACATGGGAATAAACGCCTGGCTGCCCAGTGGATGACGCTCCACCAATGACACGGTATGAGGCAACGAATAGGGCTGACCTTCGAAGATACTGATACCGGCCTGCCCTGAAGAATCGAAGTCGAGCCGGGCGCGGTTGTTATACCGCGCGCACATGCCGTTATTGATCATCGACGTGGGTTCGCCAGATGCATCGATGATATCGCCATAGGCACTGAAAGCTTCTGGCGTAAGCGGTTCTATGTACAACGATTGGTTCATGGCGTTCATACACTGGTAAAACGCTATAGCGCCGGATGGCGGTTAACGTCTTTGTACAGAAGGTAGCGGAAATTGTCCGGGCCGCCGGCATAGCAGGCCTGCGGACAAAAGGCGCGCAGCCACATGAAATCCCCAGCCTCCACTTCGACCCAATCCTGGTTGAGCCGGTACACCCCTTTACCCTGCAAAACATATAAGCCGTGTTCCATGACATGTGTTTCCAGAAAAGGAATGACAGCACCGGGCGCTAATGTCACGATGGTGACGTGCATATCATGGCGTAGATCAGTGGGATCGACGAATCGGGTGGTTGCCCATCGACCGTCTGTGTCTGGCATGGGGCTAGGCTCGACAGCCTGATCACTGGAGACGAACGCATTGGGTTTATCGATGCCTTCAACCACTTCATAGACTTTACGA
>CALLPU010000209.1 GCA_938016235.1 uncultured Granulosicoccus sp.
AAAATGATAACGCTAGTGTACTGGAACATACAAAAGGCGCATTTGGTATGTTCCAGTACACCAGTGTAGTGCGCCAGGCGTCTCGCGGCAGACATTCCCAATCGCAAGCGGCGGGGAATACCTGTCCTAGCCCTCCACGGCCTCCGACGGCGCGGCGTTGAGTCGTTCAACCTGGAACGTCAGCGCAGCGTTGATCAATCCGGTGAACAACGGATGACCATCACGCGGGTTGGACGTGTATTCGGGATGAAACTGGCAACCGATGAACCACGGATGATCTGGCAGCTCAATCATCTCAACCAACCCGTTGGCATCAAATTCAGCTGCAGCAACCTCATTGGCTACAGCCGCTTCCTCGGTGCCCGTCGTGTTGGCGGCAGATCCGCTGGAGCGAGCCGATATCACAAGCCCGGCAGCAGTCAGTTGATTGGCATAGTTGTTATTGAATTCAAACCGATGGCGATGCCGCTCAACGATCTGGTTGGCACCGTACATTCTGGCCGCCAGAGAATCCGGCTGCATGACACACAGCTGCCCACCCAGTCGCATCGTGCCCCCCAGATCAGAATCCGCCGAACGCAGGACAGTCTCGCCGCTCTGGTTCTGCCACTCGGTGATCAGCGCAATGACAGGCTCAGGTGTATCGAGATCGAATTCGCTGCTGTTTGCCGACGCGATACCCGCCACGTGGCGCGCATGCTCAATAACCGCCACCTGCATGCCCAGGCAGATGCCCAGGTAAGGAATGTTATTTTCCCGCGCATAACGGGCCGCTACGATCTTGCCTTCAACGCCTCGCGTTCCGAATCCGCCAGGCACCAGAATGGCATCAATCTCACTCAACGCACGCAGATCTCCCCTTTCCAGCTTTTCCGCATCCAGGTAACGGATCTTGACCCGGCTATCGGTCTGGATACCGGCATGCGTAAGCGCTTCGTTCAGTGATTTGTAGGATTCAGTCAACTCGGTGTACTTACCCACCATGCCAATCGTGACCGATTTAGCGGGATGCCGAATGCCGTCCACCACGCGTTGCCATTCACTCAAGTCAGCGGGCGGCAAGTCCAGTTTGAACTGCTCAACCACCAGCTGATCGAGCTCCTGCGCATGCAGCATCCGGGGTATGTCGTAGATCGTGTCAGCGTCGGTAGCTGCAATAACCGCGCGTTCCTGCACATTGGTAAACAGGGCAATCTTGCGGCGTTCATTGTCAGGCAACTGGCGGTCCGCGCGGCACAGCAGGATATCGGGCTGGATACCGATGGATCGCAGCTCCTTGACCGAGTGTTGCGTGGGCTTGGTCTTGATCTCGCCCGCTGAGGCGATGTACGGCACCAGCGTCAAGTGCATGAACAGCGTCCTCTCACGCCCCATTTCCACCGCCATCTGGCGAATCGCTTCCAGAAACGGCAGCGACTCGATGTCACCCACGGTGCCACCGATCTCCACCATGGCCACGTCTGCATCACCAGCACCGACCATGACACGTCGTTTGATCTCCTCGGTAATATGGGGAATAACCTGCACTGTTGCCCCCAGATAATCACCCCGCCGTTCGTTGGCTATCACGGTTTCATACACGCGACCGGTGGTGAAGTTATTGCTCTGGCTGGTCTGGATGCGAACGAAGCGTTCGTAGTGACCCAGGTCCAGATCGGTTTCAGCGCCGTCGTGTGTCACGAACACTTCACCGTGCTGGTACGGGCTCATCGTGCCCGGATCCACGTTGATGTAGGGATCAAGTTTGAGCATGGTGACCCGCAGGCCCCGTGCTTCGAGCAATGCCGCAAGAGAAGCCGCAGAAATGCCCTTGCCCAATGACGACACAACGCCACCGGTAACGAAAATAAAACGCGTCATAGACTGAGTCTGTTGGAGCCGCGAGCATGACAAGACACCATCATCTTGACTGCAAACGACGCGGATATGCGTGACGCGGAACGTTCCTTCGAAGATCCCGCTACGACATGAAACATTTCATATCGAACGGGCGTTGAGAGTACCAGAACGTGCAAGGCCTAACAATTGGAAAACACCTATCTATCGGACGGGTTTAACAGCTTGAAACAAACCTGAGCGTTTCAGGCCGGCGCTTTGACCGATGCGGGCTCGGCACGCTCATCCATCGATGCCGGGGCCACCCTGTCAGCACGTGGCAGCCGGAAATCCACGGCCACAGCCAGCCCCCAGACGGCCGCCAACTTACCCTCGATATACAGCAGTGGAATGGTGTCGCGTATCCACGGCGGAACAGCGGTTTCCTGTAACAGTTTCTTGACCGCTTTGTGAAAAGCCGGTTCGCCCACTTTTATCAACTCTCCACCTGCACGACTTTTTACGACCACGTCGGCCCCGGGCGGGATCCGCAGGCCCTGCTGCTCGCACAACGCTCGTGTCAGACACAAGCCAGTCTCGTCAATGGTTAACGGCTCCAGCGGTGCCTGCCACGTATAGTGAAACGGTTTGACGTGTTCTGCGTCGCGCATCAGGTGCAGGCTGTCCTTGTGCTTGCGAAACACGTAATCGCGTGCGTTAACAATGCCGTTCGAATCCGGCCGGGCATCAGCCAGATCCGACATGACCTGTACCAGATCCTGCAGCCGTGGCATGCGCCAGCCACGTTCACGAACAAACAGTCGTAGCACGGTGAACGCTCTTTCACGCGGTAATGCCCTGAGCGCTGTCAGGCTCAGCTCTCCCGTGCCAGGCACCTTGACCGCCAGCAGATCCTGCTCTGCCACACCGTGCATGGTCTGACTGGCCGCAGCACTGCGCGAGGCGGAGCGAGCGAGGGTTTGCACCGCGGCAGGCCACCGAGCCTTGAGCAGCGGCATGATGCTCAGCCGCAAATAGTTTCGATCGAAGTTCTGCTGCTCATTGGATGGATCCTCAATCCAGCTCAGCGCTTGCGCCTGTGCCACCACACGCAGTGACTCCTGCGAACACTTGAGCAATGGGCGGCCCATGTACCCGTGCGAGAATCGGCGTTTGCGGGGAATGCCTGCCAGTCCATCAGGGCCACTGCCACGCAGCGCCTGCAACAGGAACGTTTCTGCCTGATCCTCGGCGTGTTGCGCAAGCAGTAAATGTTCACCCGCCTGCAGGCTTTGCGAAAACTGGGCGTAGCGCGCGAGGCGTGCACTGGCCTCGGGGCCCTCTTTACCTGCTACCACATCGGCCTGACGAACTTCCAGCGGCACCTGCAACTGCTCGCACACCTGCCTGGCATGTTCAGACCAGCCAGCGCTGTCGCTTTGCAGGCCATGATCCACATGAATAGCGCGCAGCTGGATGGCGCTATCGGCCTCCTGGAGTTGTGCCATCAGCCACAACAGCACATGGGAATCCATACCTGCACTGTAGGCCACACAGTACCGCGAAACATCAGGTTGTTGGTGCACATAGTGTGCAACCGCTTCCGCTGGCGTCATGCGTTTTCTTTGAACTGACCGTAGGCGCGTAATTTCTGCGCTCGATTGGACAGCAGCGTATCCACCGGCATGCTGCTGAGCGTTGCCAGCTCCTGAATCAGCGCGTTCTGCATGTTCTCGGCCATCTGTGCAGGGTCACGGTGGGCCCCGCCGAGCGGCTCGCTGATCACACGATCAACCAGCTCCAGTTCCAGAAGCCGGGTGGACGTAATACCCATGGCTTCCGCTGCATCCGCTGCCTTGTCGACGCTCTTGTACAGGATTGACGCGCAGCCTTCCGGGCTGATCACCGAGTAGACGCTGTACTCGAGCATCATGACGCGATCACCCACCCCGATTGCCAACGCACCACCTGATCCGCCCTCACCGATCACGGTGCAGATGATCGGCGTTTTGAGCCCGGCCATGACGAACAGATTGCGGGCAATCGCCTCACTCTGACCCCTTTCTTCCGCACCAATTCCCGGATAGGCACCCGGTGTGTCGATGAAGGTCACCACCGGCAGCGAAAAGCGTTCGGCCAGCTCCATAAGCCGTTTAGCCTTGCGATAGCCTTCCGGTCTGGGCATGCCGAAGTTGCGCTGGATCTTTTCCTTGGTATCGCGGCCCTTTTCATGCCCGATCACCACCACTGGCTTGCCATTGAGCCGCGCGGTGCCACCAATAATGGCGGAGTCGTCGGCGTACAGTCTGTCGCCATGCAGTTCGTCAAAGTCGGTAAAGACGTTGTCGATGTAGAAGCGTGTGTAAGGACGCTGCGGATGGCGGGCCAGTTGCGCCACCTGCCAGGAACTCAGCTTGGAGAAAATGCTGCTGGTGAGCGTGTCACACTTTTTCTTGAGGGTATCCACCTCTTCACTGATGTTGATGTCCGCATCTTCTGTTGCAAACTGCAATTCACGGATCTTGGCTTCCAGCTCTGCAATCGGTTGCTCGAAGTCGAGAAAATTCGGGTTCATTTGATCAGTGGGTGCCCCATCGAAATTAGCATCATTCTAGCTCGTACTATTCATGTAGCGCCATATACTTTCACCGAACGCCTTTTCGGTAGCAATTTGTGAGTGAAGGGTATACCGGCTCGATCTGGCTTGGCGACAAGCAGCGGCTTAATAGACCAGTTCCACATTGCCCTCACCGGTCAACCTGCCCAGATGATCAATCAGCTCCAGCTGCGGGGTGACAGCCCAGCGATTACCGGCTCTGATGCGAGCCTGTGCATCACCGTTCTGGTAGCTGAACCACACCGGTATCGTGCCACTCTTGTAATTGGACAAGGTGCTGATCAATTCATCCAGTGCACCTTCTCGCCAATGTTCGCCGTCGAGCCGGATCAGCAATTGCCGGGCAAATCGGGCCCGTGCGCTGGCCATGTCATAAATTTCGCGTGCCCGAATCTTGTAGCCGCCGTTGAATTCGTCGGGGCTGACATCGCCATCCACTATCAGCACCTCATCCTTGCAGACCAGGTGCCCGCTGTTATCGATCTGCTCACCGCGAATCGATACCTCAATCCTCCCTGTGCCATCATCCAGCGTAATGAATTGCATGCGGCCCCCATGCCCATCCCGCTGCCTTACGCCCATGACCAAACCCGCCGCCACCACCGGCACACCGCGTTGACGATACGCAGGCCCTGAATCCGCTACACCGGCCTTGGCACAAACGGCCTTGATCCGCCCGTGCGTGAAGTTGCCAATTTCTGCCAGATATTCGTTGATGGGATGCCCACTCAAATACAGCCCCAGGGTATCTTTTTCAGCGCGCAGCCTCTCCCGATCACTCCAGTCCGGCTGGCTGATCATCAGCTCCGGCTCGTCAGCCTCTACCGGTTCGCCAAGGCCGAACAGATCATCCTGCCCGGCATCCTTGTTCTTGTGGAACTGATCTGCACCGCGTAAAGCGCTAGCCAGGTGATGCCACAGGCTGGCACGATTGGGGCCCAATGAATCGACAGCCCCCGCCTTGACCAATGCTTCGAGCACACGCTTGTTGACCGTACCGGGACTGGCTCGCCGGCAAAGATCATCCAGCGACTCGAACCCGCCATCGGCATCGCGGGTTTCCAGCACGTTGGCCAGAGCGGCCTCGCCCACACCTTTTATCGCACCCAGTCCATACAGTACGGTGTTGTCGTCGACCACAGAAAAGCGCACGGCTGAGCGGTTGATATCCGGCGGCATGACCGTCAACCCCATGATGTTGCACTCATCGATCAGACCCACCACCTTCTCCGTGTTATCCATATCAGCAGACATGACGGCCGCCATGAACGCTGCGGGATGGTGGCACTTCAGCCAGGCAGTCTGGTAGGACAACAAGGCATACGCGGCGGAGTGGGATTTGTTGAATCCATAGCCGGCGAATTTCTCCACCAGATCAAATATATTGCCGGCAAGATCAGGGTCTATGCCGTTGCCCACACAGCCTTCGAGAAAACCGGCGCGCTGCTTGGCCATCTCCTCGGGCTTTTTCTTGCCCATGGCACGGCGCAGAATATCGGCGGTTCCCAGCGAAAACCTGGCCATGACCTGCGCGATACCCATGACCTGTTCCTGATACAGGATGACCCCATACGTGGGCTCCAGTATGGGCTTCAGGGATTCGAGCTGATAGTCCTCATGCGGCCAGGCCATCTGTTTGCGGCCGTGCTTGCGATCGATGAAGTCATCCACCATGCCCGATTGCAACGGACCCGGTCGATAGAGCGCCACCAGTGCGATGATGTCTTCAAAGTTATCCGGCCGCAACCGTTCAATCAGGCGCTTCATGCCAGCAGATTCAAGCTGAAACACAGCCGTTGTCTGGGCATCCTGCAGTAACTTGTAGGTGGGCGCATCATCCAGCGGCAAGGCCAGCAAATCGAGCGGCGCATCAAGATGCCGGTTGATCTCCTTGACCGCGTTATCAATGATCGTCAAGGTG
>CALLPU010000210.1 GCA_938016235.1 uncultured Granulosicoccus sp.
AAGAAGACGCCGAACACAAGCCGGAAGAATCCGTATGTTACATCTAAATAGCTGGTTGTAAAAAATACACTCTCTCTATCTCTCTATCTCTCTATCTCTCTATCTCTCTAAAGACTCAAGGCAACTGCTGTTTCTGCCAGTACGCCATCAAGGGTCTGTAGCAGCCAGTCAATATCGTCTCGCTCTATCGTCAAGGGGGGACGGATCTTCAATACGTTGTTGTCTGGCCCCTCCAATCCAGTGAGAATTCGATATTCGCGCAAGCGGTTTACCACATGGGCCGCTTGCGCCGTCGCTGGATGCCGAGTGTCTCGGTCGCTGACCAGCTCCACACCAATGAACAGACCCACTCCACGCACATCGCCTATCACGTCATGACGGTGTTTCAATTCTCCAAGACCTTTTAGCAACCGCTGTCCCATGACCTTTGCGTTTTCCTGCAAGCCTTCTGATTTGACGATATCCAGTACCGTTGCGCCGACACGGCAAGATAACGTTGATCCACCGAACGTGGAGAAGAACTCAGGGCCCTGCGCGAAAGCTTCAGCAACCTTACTGGTGGTTACCACCACACCTAACGGATGCCCATTTCCTATCGGCTTACCCAATACCACAATATCCGGCACCACATTCTGATGTTCCATACCGTAGAAGTAGTCACCCAGCCTACCGAGCCCTGTCTGAACTTCATCGGCAATACAGATGCCGTCAGCTGCGCGAATTTTCTGGTAAACCTGGCTCAGATAACCTTGCGGAGGAATGATCTGCCCTCCAACACTGGGAAACGTCTCCGCGATGAAGCCCGCCAGTTTGCCGCCTCTTTCCACGATATTTTGTAGTGCATCATCCACCTGACTGGCATAACACGTAGCCGTATCACACTCTCCGCGTCTGTATCGGCCACGGTAGTCATCAGGTATATCCACCAGATGTACCCAGTCTGGCTGACCAACACCCCCCGGTGCATTGAACTTGTAGGCTGATATATCAATGGCTCCGGTCGTGTTCCCATGATAACCATGATCTGGCGTGATCATGTCTTTTCCGCCCGTGACCGCCCGCGCAAGTCGCAACGCAAGTTCATTGGCTTCCGAGCCGGAATTCACGCAGTAGCAGACTGTCATTGCTTCGGGCATCGTTGCCAGAACCGACGCAGCAAATTCGGTTTGCACAGGATGCAGATAGCGGGTGTTGGTATTCAAGCGGTTTAGCTGCTTTGCAACAACCCGTTGTATGGCTGGATGCGCATGCCCGACATGAGGCACATTGTTGTATGCATCCAGATAGGCGCGGCCCCATTGATCAAACAAATGGTGTCTGTAGCCACGCAGCAGCAACAAGGGCTTGCGATAACTGAGCGTCAGGTTCTTCGCAAACCGAGCTTCCCGCTCAGACAGGATTTCATCTGTACTGATAGGCCGGTGTTCCACAAGCGCGTTCGGCAGGTTAAGCAATGCCGCTGGATTTGGGCAGAGACTACACCACAGCTCTCTGTCATCCGGATCCGCTACCCCCGGCCAGTCGCTTCCCATACCGGTCACACTTAATGCCAATTGCAAATGCAGGTGCGGTGCCCACCCACCATTGCACTGCGGAGCACCCAGGCGCCCAATCTGTGCGCCAGCATCAACAGCCTGGCCACGCGTCAGATGTTGACAACTATCGGGATCGAGGTGTCCATACAGACTGTAGAACAGATCACCCTCGGTGCTCTCGTGCTCAATGACAACAAGCCCGCCATAATCCAGTCGAGCGGTACGATGCTCAATGGCTATTACAACACCGGGCAAAGCACTCAGCACCTCCGTACCTGCCGGTGCGAATACATCGACTCCCAGATGCACACTACGCCGGTCACCCGCCTTGTAGGTGCTATGACAAAACGCACTGTCGGTGTAGATCAATCGTGGCTCGGCATAGCCTCCAACTGATAGCGAATTGCCACCCAAAGCAAGCGCTTCAGCATCGGTTAAAACAAAAGGATTTTCAGGAATACACTCAGACTCAACCGACAACGAGACTGTCGACATTCCATCCATCGACATACCGAGCATGGGTCTCAGATGCCCTCGTTGTGCATTTAAAAATGCCAGCACTCGCTGCGCTCCCGGAACAACAGGCATCCCACAGGCCAGTCGTACCCGTTCAGTTAACCAGTGCGTGTGTATCGGCGATTCCAGAAACTCCCAGGCTGGTTTCTGGGAAACCCGCAGATAGGGATCGTCCGGGCGCTCCAGGGACAGGAGAGACGAGGTCACTACGCTGACGGCCAAACGTAATCGCAACAATGGAATCAAAAGATCAATTTCTTCCTCTGTGAGCGCCTGCTGCTGGTGAAAACCCTTTACCAGAGATGCCAGGGCTTTCCCGGGCTGAGGGCTATCGAGCACCACATACGCACCAGCGATTGCAACATCACAAATACGCGGCGCCGCACAAAGGTCTCCAAAGTCGATGATGCCGGCAACGTCGGGCTTTTCGCCCAACACCTGTTGCACGACAACGTTATTGTCGTTCACATCATTGTGAATGGCGACAACAGGCAACCGCTCCAAACGGGGTTTACACTCTCGATAGTCTGCAAGGATACTGGCCAGCAGAACATCTCGCCCGTTCTCGGTGAACACATTCACGTGCTCGTCAATCCAGTCGGACTGCATCAGGTTCCAGGTGAACGGGCGATGCAGCTGCGGATGATCAAAGTTGACTAGTGCGCCCTGTAAACACGCGAGATGCGAGCCCAGTGCATGGTTCAGTGCGTTGCTATGAGGTGTGAATTGACTAAACAGCGTGCCGTCGATAAACGATAGCACCCACAGTATCCGTTCAGCACCCGATTCATCAGCGATACGAATCGATGGTTCACCTGCCTGTGTATGCACAACCCTCGATACACGAACGGCAGCGTCAACCTTGCGTACATGCGCCAGGGCCTGGCACTGCATATCCACGAAGGCAGGATCACAGCCTGCTCGCATGAGCTTGACCAGATAGCGTTGCCCATCAACCGAGCTTGCCGCCATGTTCAGGTCGAACTCCCCATCAAGGGGAGTCAGTCTTGCCTCTATTTTCCAGTGTTTCTCCAATGCCTGCAGGACAATGGATTCATGAGCACTCAAATCACCATCCACCGATTGGCCGAACACTCACCCACTTTCTCGAAACACTGGCAGGCAAACTGTTCAGCAACGTTATCCCCGCTATCAGTCTGCCTGCGGCGCATGTTCAGCCCAGTACCGACTTGGGAAAATAGAACGAGACTGTCCAATTCGGCATGTCTACAATTTCACTGATACGCAGATCACCACACACGCTACACAACATGTACGCGTCCACATCCGCCATATTGGTGCTGGCACAAATCCAATCGATCATGCCACTCACGGCATCGCGTGCAGCACTCATGAGGTCGGGGCCAATGCCCGTCGTTACCTGATAGCCAGCAGCATCGAGATGCCTCGTAACAGGTCCGTCTGTCTCGAATCGCGGAAAGGCAAAGTTTGCACCCTTGATCAGATCCACTTTGATGTCAACAACCATGGGGCTCTCTATAGCCGTACCGCAGATTTCTCCGTCACCCTGTGCTGCGTGTGTATCACCCAGAGACAACAGGCCGCCCGCCACTTCCACGGGCAGATATAGCGTGGTTCCCACGGCATTGTCACGGATATCAAGATTGCCACCCACGCGCCGCGGAGGTACCACCGAATGCTGTCCCGGCTCAGCCAGAGCCAGCCCCACGGTTCCACAGAACGGTTTCAAGGGTACTTGCCCACCCGGGCCGTATAGCGCCGGCGCCAGCGTGTTTTTATTGTATTCCCAAACGTGCAAACGGCTCTCGGTGAACTGCTCTGCGAGCAATCCAAACCCTGGAATGTTTGCCGTCCAACCCCAACCGGAAGGCTCGAAATGCAAAAACCGAATGGCGACGGCATCGCCGGGCTCCGCCCCTTCGATATAAACAGGACCGGTCACTGGATTGACGTTGTTGAAATCCAGACGGTCAAGATCCTCCAGTGTGGATTGAGCCGACAATTGCCCACCGGATGAATCTATGGTTTCGATCTGAATGGTTTGTCCTGGTGATACGCTCAGCACCGGCTCAATGGCATTGTCCCAACCAATATGGTGCTGATGGCTATGAATAGTATGGTTGCAGTTCACGGCAGTTCACCTCGTGATGTTGTTGTGGCGAGATATGCACCTGGCAGGGCAAGCCCTTAGCGTGATCATGTCATCTTCGCCAGCGGTTGAACAACTGTTCAATTTCAGTATTGCCCGTTATACCGCTGGATCGAAACGCCATGGTAACCACGATAACCACTCCCAGCATAATGCCGGACAGCCCGAGCAACTCAGGTAGCTTGATGCCCAGTAGCTCGGGTCCTGTTTCCAGATAACGCACACCTTCAAGACCAAACGAAATCAGCAATGTACCCAGCACCGCACCGGTGACCGTTCGCATCCCACCGAGTATCAGCATTGCCACGGTCAAAAATACATGGGTAAAGTAGAAAGGACGTGCGCTGATGGTTCCAAGAAAATACGCATAGCTGATTCCTGCCACGGCGAGGAATACTGAACCCAGCACCCAGGCAATTAGCCTGACTCGATACACATTGACGCCCATGGATCGAGCACCCACTTCATCATCTGCGCTGGCGCGTAATTGAATGCCCCAATGAGATTCACGAAAAGCCCGCGCGACGAAAATGGCGCACACCGAAATGATCAGAATACTGTTGATATCAAACACCTGAGGAATACCGAAAAACGCCTGCTTGCCTTTAAAAATGTCTGTTCGATGAAGAAAAATGGAATGCACGATGACCAGCAAGGCCAGTGACACAATCGTGGCACCAATACCAGACAACCGCGTAATAATCAGACCCACCAGCCAGGCCAGCAACGCCGTTATGGCGATTGCAATGAAAGCCGAAACCCAGGGATCCAGAGCGAATGCGTTAAGCCCCCAGGGTGCCTGCGGCAGAGATATGGCCTTTATCTTGACAGGCGTTACACAGATGGCCGCCACATAAGCACCAATACCCATGAATGCACTGTGAGACAAATTGGTGATATTGGCATTGCCCATGAACACCTGTAAGCCCAGCACAACCAGAAGATTGACGTAGGCTGCGTACACAATACGAAGCTGGTAGCGTTGTCCAAAATAGACCACCAGCAAACCCACTGCGATCAGTAAACAGGACAACAGTAAAGAGCCAACCAGACCGCTACGCTGGTCGCGACTGATATAGGCAGACAGGCTCACAATTTGTCACCCTTCTCAACCGCAGGCGAAAGAATGCCATCGGGTCGCCAGACGAGAATCAGCGCGACGATGCCGAACACAAACGCCTCTTTCATCCCCCCATAGCTTTGCGGTAGCAGCACCAGCATACCTACCTCAATAGCGCCCAGCAGAAAACCGCCCAGCACAGCACCTGGCAAACTGCCAAAGCCACCCAGCACACAGGCCACGAACGCCTTGAGCACCGGATTGAACCCGAATGTTGGGTCGACACTGCCGCGCCTTGCCATGATGAAGATACAGGCAAGCCCTGCCAGCAACCCGGAGACGGCAAAGGCGACAGCCACCACTCGATTTGCACGGATGCCCATCAGCCTCACCATTTCGAAGTCCAGTGACGCCGCACGCATGGCAATTCCAAACGAGCTCTTTTTCAAAAACACCACAAGCAGACAAATAGCAATGGCCGTCGTAACAGTTTCGAATACCTGCAAGGTGGATATCTGCACACCCGCTACCTCGATAGGCCAGTTGAGAAAATACAGGTTGGTGATCGCTATAGGGCGTGGAGAGACCAGCAGCAGAAACAGGTTTTGCAAAATCATGCTCACGCCAAACGCGGTGAGCAGCCCGGTTGATGCATCGGCATAGCGAACAGGCCTGAAGGCAACACGCTCCAGCAGCACCGACGCCAGCACCGCCACCAGCAATGCACCCACAATGACAACAAAAGGATTGCCCGTGAGCAGTGACGTGATAGCAAACATGCTGTAACCACCGGCCGCAATGATTTCACCGTGCGCAAAATTCACCAGGCCCATGATCGAAAAAACAATGGCAAGCCCGAGTGCCAGTAACGCATATTCGGCACCGAAGCTCAGCGCATTCAACACTTGCTGTATGGCGTAGTCCATCAGCTACCGTTCCCCGAAGAGTGCTCCAGCCAATTGCACATTCCGAGCTCAGTACGGTTGTGCCGCTGATGGAAAATCCTTGAACCTGTCATGTGTGGTTGATTCCGGTCAGAGTCGACATCGACGCACCCTGACGACTCAGTGTTTCACGATCGCCTTCGCTCATCAGGTTGCCACTGTTCAGCATATAGCCATAGTCTGCCAACTGGAGTGCATCCCGGACGTTTTGCTCAACCAGCAGGATAGTCATGCCCTGCGCCTTCAGGCTATCTATCAAGGCGAATATCTGCTTGCAGATCAGCGGTGCAAGACCCAGGCTGGGTTCATCGAGCAGTAGTATGCGCGGCTTGCTCATCAGAGCCCTCGCAATCGTCAACATTTGCTGCTCGCCCCCGGACAGAGTGCCGGCCGCTTGATCGCTGCGCTCGTGCAGCACCGGAAACGTGGAGAACCAATAGTCGATATCACTAGCTACACCCGGACGGTCGGTTCGTGTTGCTGCGCCAATCAACAGGTTCTCACGCACACTCAAATTACTGAATATGCGGCGCCCCTCAGGTGCCAGCGCAATACCCAGTCGCTGTCGCTCTTCAATAGACAGCCCCTCCAGATCATGTCCGTTGAACGTTATCTGGCCACGACTACTGGCGACACCGGCAATAGCCGACAACGTAGAGGTCTTACCCGCACCATTTGGTCCGAGTAAAACCACACATTGTCCTTCCGATACCGACACGCTCAGCCCGTGCACCGCTTCAATGGGACCGTGATAAACGCGCACGTTGTGCAGCTCAAGCATGGCTGGTCAGTCGCTACGATTTGCCTGCGCGCCCTGCTTCCCGATCAGTTCCAATCGGTGGGTACACCATCAGGAACCTCATTGGACAGTAAAACGCGTTTGCCGTCCTTGAAGCCGATCACCGGTCCCGTGCGCTGTGCGTATGATTGATGCTCCTTGAACGACACATTCTCTACCGTCTTGGCTGAGATGCTGTCCGCTGCCCGCATGGCCTCCCGAACCGCTACTGGATCAACACTGCCAGCCTGTTCAACACCGTGCGCAATAGCCATGACAATGTCAGAGCCCAATGCTGGAAACAACCCTGCCACTTCTATGTCCATGGCGTTACATTCGGCAATGAATGCCGCCATGGCGCTATCAGCATGCGAAGGTGCCAGGGTTGCAAAAACGACCTTGTCAAGGACAGCAGCATCTCCTTCGCCGATGGCATCCAGTGACGGATCATCCAGGCCATCGGACCCGATAACCCAGGCATCGATACCAGCAGTTCGCATCTGGCGAATCAGAACACCCACATCCGGCATCACTGAAGAGATGTAGACGGCATCCGGTTGTGGATCCAGTTTTTTCAGCTCGGCAATCTGAGGTGACCAGTCTGAGGTACCGAAACTGAAGTTCAATGACGATAATACGGTACCGCCACCAGCCTCTATCACATCACCGAACCAGACAGGTGTCCTTGCAGACCAGGATCCTCCCTCATCAGAGGTAAACAGCACAACATTCTTGACGCCATTTTCCAACGCGAAATTGGCCCCTGCGGTTGCCGTAAAGGGATCGGGCGATACATTGGTAATAAAGTTGTCAACAATGCCGGCATGCATCTCCACTTGCGTACTTTGCGCCTGTATGACAGTGGCACCGTAGCTGGCAGCGAGCTGGGCTACGGGTATCATGGTGTCTGAAAAGGGAATGGTCGAAATGGTAATGGCACCCTCTTCCAGAAACTTCTCCGAGATCGAGATAGCTGCCTGAGAGTCCGACCCTACATCCTGTACGAGGACTTCGAACATCTTGCCATCAACGCCGCCGTCTCGGTTGATCATCTCTGCCATGCAACGCGCGCCCTGGACAGATGTGTAAGGGGCGTATTCACCTGTCAGCGGTACGGCAAATCCTATCTTGATGGTGTCGGCTGCCATTGCTGATCCGCCTGCAAGGGCAGTTGCCAATATTCCGGTGATGGCACACCCGCTCGCTACCTGAAATATTTTCATCGTCTTGTTTATTCCTTTACTCATTACAATATCCTCTTGTTGAATTGGTGTTTCTACAGCCACTACTTACAGGTCAGTTTTATGTCTGTTGCATTTCAATTATTTTCGCTCTACCTCATTCTCAGTACGCATAGCACGATATCGTAGGGTTTAACTGCTGTTGTTCGCGTTTGACGTCACCTCACGACACAGGCTCACCCAGGTAAGCCGCTATCACTGCCGGGTCTTTGGAAACATCGGCAGGCGCACCAGAGCTCAACACACTGCCCATGTTCATCACGGTTATGCGATCACACACACTCATGATGAAACGCAGATCATGATCAATGACCAGCATGGCACAGGGATGATTCTGCTTCACCCACTGTAACCCCTCGATGAGTTGTTCCGTCTCCTCCTGATTCATACCGGCCGCAGGTTCATCGAGCATGAGCACATGGGGCACCAACGCCAGCGCACGAACAATCTCCAGCCGCCGCATGTGCCCGTAGGACAGCTCACTGGCATACAGCCTACGTTTATCAGCAAGATCAAACTGTTGTATGGCCTCTTCCACCGGGCTGGCTTGTTGCCTGCGATTTGTTCGAGTGACTGTGCTTGCCGCCACCTCAATGTTCTGCTGCACGGTCAGGTTAGGATAGATTCGCAGATTCTGGAATGTTCTTGCCACACCGTATCTGGCTCGCTGATGGGCTTGAAAATCTCCAATATCGCGACCGTTGAGCCTGATATTGCCACTACTGTGTACCAGCAAGCCCGAGATCAGATTGATCAACGTGGTTTTACCAGCGCCATTAGGACCGATAAGGCCATGAACGCTGTCTGAATCCACTTGCAGACTGACCGCATCCACGGCCTGGACACCACCAAAGCGCTTGGATACCTCCACAAGCTCAAGCATGGTGCATCATTAGTATACTCGTCCGTACGCTGCACATTGCTCTTCAGGGGACCAGGCTTCAACGTGCGAGAGTTCCTCTCTCTTTAATGCCAGATAGACACCCTTGAACTCCTCGCCAAACCATTGATGAATCATGTGACTGCGCTCGAAACACTGAAGCGCCTCGGACAGGCTCTGTGGCAAGCGAGACAATCCGCGTTTACTCAACGTGGACTCATCCAGCAATGACAGATCATCGGTTGTCACTGATGGTGTCGGTAAATTGTCTTCAATGCCCTGCGTACCTGCGTGCAGCAGCGCAGCCAGCACCAGATAAGGCGATGCCGCCGCATCAGCTGCACGAAACTCAATATTGAATCGACCCGCTCGCTGTTCATCGTCGTCACCGGATACCGGGCAGATTCGCAAGGACGCCTCGCGATCCTGTGCGCCGAGATTATTGTAGGCTGCGCTCCAGCGATGAGGCGTCAGGCGAAGATAAGACGTAGCCAATGGCGCTGTCAAACTCAGGTACTCAGGCAGATATTCAAGAACGCCAGCCACAAATGAGCCCCCGATCTGACTTAACTGATAGGGTTGTTGCGCATCGTACATGACAGGCTCTCCGGCCAGATCCTGCAAACTGAAATGTACATGCACACCATTGCCGACACCGTCCAGAGATCGTATCGGGTTGAAACTGACCACCTTGTCAAACCGTATGGCAGTGGCCCGAACAAGCTCGCGCAGAATAACGGCGTGATCTGCAGCGAGCACTCCGTTAGCCACGCCTATCGGCATCTCGAACTGATCGGCACCGTACTCCTTGATGAAAGACTCAGGTTTGAGACCTGCTGCACGCAAGGCTGCCACCAGCGTCTCGCCAAAATCCGCTGCTTCACGATGCCCTTTCATGGAGAACGAGGGTGTCTGCATGATCGCTTTCTCATCAGTATCGAACTGAAATTCATGCTCGAAACTCACCACTGGCTGCAAGGACGCAACCGATCTCAGTCGATGCACGGCTGTGGTTAATATTGATCGGGTGCAGCAGGCAAATGCACTACCGTCCAGGTGCTGCACATCACCAATGCAAAAACGTTCGGCGGGCGTATCGTCTTCAAAATCGACATCCACCAAAGTACGAGTGTCGGGCGCGATGAACAAATCACCCAGCGAGCCATACGGGGAATCACCGATGCCATCAAAGCAGGTAATCAGTGCGTTGGTAGGAACCCAGCCGACGCCTTTGAAGCTCGATTCCTGCAAGCGTGCAACAGGCACCGACTTGCCTCGGAACAGGCCGGTAAGGTCGGAAGTTCCAATGAAAACTATCGGCTCCTTGATCACACTGCTAGTTTCATCCGCATTCCCACCAACGACCCGGGTTAACCTATCAGAAATTCCAGTCGGCAACAAACTGATTGATTTTTAGTGATTGCCACAGCAGACTGAAGTCTTCAACGCATCCTCTACCCTCACCGGCTACGCTGTGTCAAAACCCAATAGCCAACGATTACTGCAACCCTCTGATTGTTCGCCTGTCGAGTGGCTTGATCGGGAAGCCAGCTCATCGGTTGCGTTGATTTGTGAACATGCCGGTAACGCCGTACCGTTATCACTGCACAACCTGGGTCTCAGCGATTCACAGCTGCAGGAGCACACCGCTATTGACATCGGTGCCGAGCCCACTGCCCGCCACCTGGCAAATCAGCTGGGCTGCCCGTTGCTCATGCAGCGATATAGCCGGCTGGTGATCGATTGCAACCGACCCACGAATGCCCAAGACTCAATTCCCGAGGTCAGTCATGGCGTGCCAGTGCCTGCCAACCAGTCACTGGATGAACAGCAGCGTAAAGCACGCATCGATGAGATTTTTGCGCCTTACGATGATGCGCTGGGCACGCTGCTGGCAGCTCCCGAGCGACGATTTGCCTTTTCCATACACAGTTTCACACCAACACTGGGAGAGTTTGATCGCCCCTGGGACATTGGCCTGCTGTTTCGGCATGACTCGGATACGTCAGCCCAACTGAGCCGATTTCTGACCCAGCACCATCCTGATCTGACCGTCGGGCTCAATCAGCCCTATCAGATTGATGATGAATCAGACTGGTTTGTTCCAAGGCACGCAGAGCCGCGCAAGCTTCATCACAGTCTCATTGAAATCAGGAATGATCATATCCAGACCCCGGCAGGCCAGGAGCGGATGGCAACCATTCTGGCCGCAGCCATTCAACAGATCACATCCCGAACCGGTTCCTGACCATGACGCTATCCAGAGACGTACCGCTGCAGATTGAACAGTCCGCCGTACTGTTTATCGATGTGCAGAACTTCAGTGCGCATCGTCAGGGTGCTGAATTCAAAGACCTCGATGATGTCACCTTCAACGATAAATACCGCTGGTACTTCGAGCAACTCGACGATCGGGTCGTACCCAACATGCAATTGTTATTACAGGCCTGCCGAGACGCTGGTATCGAGGTACTGCATACCACCATAGAGAGTCTGACGCTGGATGGGCGAGACCGAAGCCTGGACTACAAGATCACCGGATTCAACATTCCAAAAGGTGCCTGGGACGGAAAGGTCATCGATCAGCTAGCGCCACTGGACGATGAGATCTGGTTGCCCAAGGGTTCCTCCTCTGTGTTCGTATCCACCCATATAGACTACCTGCTGCGTAACCTGGGTATCAGGCAGCTGGTGATCAGCGGGCTGATTACGGATCAGTGCGTGGAGAGTGCCATCCGAGATGCCTGCGACCTTGGCTACCTGGTGACCCAGGTTACCGATGCGTGCCTGACGTATACCCAGGAACGTCATGATCACTCACTGAGAACCATCAGCGGTTATTGTCGACAACGGACAACCAAAGAGCTTATTGCAGAAATAGCGACCCAGAAAAGCTGAGCTCAAAGCTTCGTTGATGATCTGGCGTTTTCAGGCATCTGATAACAACTTGTACTGTTCCAACCTCGTATCACCGGTCCAGCACCACAGCGCCAGCAAGGGCTCTGACGTCGTTGTCATCGAGTGAAACTCCCAGGGCTCATGCGCAATGAACTCACCTGGGGACCGGCTCGTGGCAGGCAATCCGGAGCGTGACCAGCGGGCCTCACCGTGAAGAACGCAATACAACTCTGCCGCCGCATGATGGTGCTCTGGGTAGTGGCTATGCCTGCACAGCAGGAATAACCCCACTCGGCAGTTATCAACGATCACCATTCCCGAGGGCCCGGCAAGCTCAACAGCGGCGATAGTGCGTTGGACATGACCCGGTTTAGAACCGGCAGCCGATTCTGTCCAGCGCAGGAGCGCTTGCGCACGATGCAATAGTCGCAGCGTTTCCGACGTGGCGGACGTCAGGACATCCACAAGCTCATCGCACTGTGGCACCTGGCTCCCGGAAACGCACCGCTTCTCAAGCTGATGGCTTCCATACTCAAGGGCATCGCCAGCAATACTGGCAGAGTCCGAACCGTGGGCTCTTACACGCAACGCAAGGTGAGTAAACAGTTCGGCTAATGGCTGGAGTGGACCCATACGGCTCATCAGTGTTGATTTTCATCGCGACTTTAATCTAGTGTATGAACATTACCAAGTACCCGCTGGCGTATGCTTTACATGGATCCTGCGAGAAAACGTCGTGCTCAGCGCTGATATCAAGCTGACCCCCCTGTGGCTTGACGACGTCCCGGCGCTGGATGATCCACAGATTATTCCCAGCGCCGAGGTAGACGTGCTGGTCATCGGTGCTGGCTATACAGGGCTGAATGCTGCCATTGAAACTGCCCGAGGCGGCCTGTCTACCACCGTTCTTGACGCGGGTTTACCTGGCGAGGGGTGTAGTACCCGTAACGGTGGCCAGATCAGCACCAGCGTCAAACCATCGCTGGATCAATTGACATCGCGATTTGGTCGAGAGCGTGCTTTGGCCATTCGGGCAGAGGGTGCAAACGCCCTACAATGGATTGAGTCACGCATCGCCAGCGAAAACATCGACTGCAACTTTCAACGCTGCGGTCGCTTCCACGCGGCTCACACGCCAACACATTTTGGGAAGCTGGTAGACGAGGTTCAGGCACTGCGGCGCGAAGCCATTGAAGTCGAACCGATAAGCCGCACTGATCAGCGTGATCATCTGGGTACTGATGTCTATCATGGTGGGTTGTTTTTCCCGAACCACGCCAGTCTGCACCCGGCGCGCTATCACCGGGGACTGCTGCAAAGCGCCGAGGATGCCGGTGCCAGTGTTATCGCCCACTGTGCTGCACTGGATATTCAACGTGAAGACAACCGGTTTCGTGTTCAAACCGAAAAAGGCACTATTCATTGCGGCGATGTGATTGTTGCCACCAACGGCTACACAGGCCCTGTGACGCCCTGGTTGCAGCGACGGGCCATTCCGATTGGCAGCTATATCATCGCAACAGAGCCCTTGCCCCTCAAGCTTGTTGACGAGCTGTTTCCAGCCAATAGAATTGCCAGTGATACGTGCAAGGTTGTTTACTACTATAGAGCGTCTCCTGATCGGCAGCGTGTGGTTTTCGGTGGTCGCGTATCAGCGGGTGAAATTGATCCTCACTTGAGCGCCAAACGGTTGCAGGCGCATATGTGTCGAGTCTTTCCACAGCTACAGGACAGCAAGATCAGCCATGCGTGGTCGGGCAAGGTGGCCTATAGCTTCGATGAAATGATGCACACAGGTACTCATGATGGCATTCACTATGCCATGTGCTACTGTGGATCAGGCGTATCCATGGCCAGCTATCTGGGCATGCGCATGGGTTTGAAGGTGCTGGGCAAATCGGAAGGAAAAACAGCGTTTGACGATTTGCCCTTTCCCACACGGCCGCTGTATTCCGGCAAGCCCTGGTTTCTGCCACCAATTGTGGCGTGGTATCGACTGAGAGATAAACTGCAAAGACAACGTTTCGCCTGAAAGACTCTGTTCCATCCCTACGGTAGGCGCGTGGAATGACTTCAATATCAACAAGGAGAATGTGATGAAAACCAGAAACTCGCTAACCCTGCTACTCATCGGTAGCGCTGTCGCGATGAGCGCACAGGCACAGGAGAAAACCGTCACCATCGCATCATGGGGTGGCTCCTATCAAGAGGCTCAGAGCAAAGCTCTGTTTCAGCCAGCATCCGAAGCTACCGGTGTTGTCGTCAAGGAAGAAACGTATGGGGGTATGTCTGATGTGCGCTTACAGGTACAGACAGGTGCCGTAACACTGGACATCGTCGCCAGCGGTTCAGGCTCCGCCGCCAGAGCAGCGGCTGAAGGGCTGTTAGAGGAACTCGACTATGACATCATCGATGTTTCAACTTTTTATCCAACATTGAAAACTGCCCATTGCGTGGGAGGCGATGTGTTCTCTACCGTCTATGCCTGGAACACGGATACCTACGGTGATGCCGGCCCGCAGAACTGGGCAGACTTCTGGGACACCGAAAAATTTCCCGGCAAACGAGCTTACCGGGGAAAAGTAGCCGGCGCTCTTGAACCGGCGCTGCTGGCCGACGGTGTTGCTCCGGAAGACGTGTATACGGTGCTTGACTCGGAAGACGGTATCGAACGCGCTATCGATAAAATTCGCGAGCTTAAGGATGACATCGACGTTTTCTGGACATCCGGTGCGCAGCATGCGCAATTGATGAAAGATGGCGAAGTGGATATGACAACCGGCTGGAATGGTCGCTTTGATAACGCCAAAAAGGACGGAGCCAAGGTTGCCTACGGATTCAATCAGGCATTACTGGACTACGATTGCTTCGCTATTCCCAAGGGAGCACCCAACAAGGACACGGCGATGATGTTTCTGGCAGAGATTTCCAAAGCAGAATATCAGGCTAATCTGCCGGAATTCATCACCTATGGCCCAACGAACAAGGCTGCCTATGATCTTGGCAAAATCGATGATGAGGTGGCCAGAGCACTTCCCTCGCATCCTGAC
Organism: uncultured Granulosicoccus sp.; assembly: GCA_938016235.1. GTDB lineage: Bacteria > Pseudomonadota > Gammaproteobacteria > Granulosicoccales > Granulosicoccaceae > Granulosicoccus. The sequence continues at coordinate 15,034 of CALLPU010000210.1, forward strand.
AATGCGGCGATGCAAGTGCCCGTGGATATCGAGTGGTACGGGAAATGGGAGACCATTGCCGCTGAAATGTACGAGGAGATGCTGACCGAGTAATCGCGTGATTCTCGTCAATAGAGAAACCCTTTGCTGAATCATGTCTGTTTCTGACTCAACGGCATTGCCGATCACCATTCAGTCTGTCACAAAAACCTACGGTGACATGCGTGCACTGGACAACGTCAGCATTCGCGTTGAACGCGGTGAGTTCCTGACGTTGCTGGGCCCCTCCGGTTCCGGCAAGACCACGCTACTGATGGTACTGGCAGGTTTCACTCGACCCGATTGCGGTAGCTTGCTGTTTGGCGATGAAGAGGTCATTCGCAAGCCACCGCATCTGCGAAACGTAGGCATGGTTTTTCAAAGTTACGCGTTGTTCCCCCACATGAGTGTTGCGGGGAACATCGGCTACCCCCTGAAGCTGCGAAAGGTTCCAAGAGACGAAACAACGCAACGCGTTGAACAGGCGCTGACCACAGTACAGCTTCAGGGATTCGGGGATCGACGCATTCACGAACTCTCGGGCGGTCAGCGGCAGCGTGTCGCGTTGGCCCGAGCAATCGTGTTCGAGCCACGCATTCTCCTGATGGATGAGCCGTTGTCCGCACTGGACAAGAAGCTGCGCGATCGCATGCAAATTGAACTGCGGGAGCTGCATGAAAAATTGGGTATGACAACCGTGTACGTAACACACGACCAGCGTGAAGCCTTGACCATGTCAGACAGAATCGCGGTTATCAATCACGGTGCCGTGATGCAGCTGGCCGACCCCGCCACTCTATACAATGCCCCGGCGAATCACTTTGTTGCCGACTTTATCGGGGATTCATCAATCATTGGCCTGACACAGGAAAACGGGCAACTGATGCATGCAGGAAACACCGTTCGTCATCAGTCTGTCATGCCTGATTCAACGACCGTCTCCATGATGGTTCGCCCTGAACGAATACGTGTCACAAATGACCCGGGGCCCGATGAAAACATCCTGGATGCAACCGTGGTTAACGTCGTGTATCAAGGAGATACCTACCTGTTACAGACAGCGCTGGCAGATGGCACGGAAGTCAAGGTACGCGGCATGGTGTCAGGAGACACACTCAAGCAATTACCGCGTGCCGGAACCCAGATCAAACTGGCTATCAAGGCAGAGGACACATTGTTGATTGCCGGTGACGAGGCTGTGCGCCATTGAGTATCGCCCCACAGGCCACAGACCATTCTTCTGAGCTGATCACTGATTCGCGCAAGGAACGTCTGGGATTACTCAGCCTGTGTTCACCGGCGTTTTTACT
>CALLPU010000211.1 GCA_938016235.1 uncultured Granulosicoccus sp.
CGTTGATGAGCAAGACAATGCCTCGGACATGCAGGCATTGGCTCGCAAGCAATGGGAGCTGCGTGCACGCAGCATTGGTTTGCTGGAGTCAGAGAATGATCTGCAAAGCCCGTTGAGCACCATCGATCACCCCCAGGGGCAGGGCAGCAGTTCCTGATTTTTTGCGCAGGCTTCGAAAGCGCGGTGTGATAGAGCCAGGGGTAGCTCAGTGAGCGGCGTCCTTGCCGCGTATTTTCTGGTACAGCGTGAACGCGCCTATGTAACGCGACAGTTCGCGTTATCGGGCAGAACGCATCGCTTGCGTTATGGTCTCAGGATTACAGTTTTCCCGGAGGTTAGCATGGTGGCAACGATTCGATCGATACTCGTAGCATTCGTACTGCTCAGCGCAACGAGCGCGGTGGCCGACGTTACTGAGTTGAATACGCAAGAGCTGCAGAAGCTGCAATCGGAGGGAGTTACCATCATCGACGTGAGAAGGGCAGATGAATGGGCTCAGACCGGCATGCTGGAAGGCAGTCATGGCATCACGTTTTTTGATGAGAAAGGACGTTATGACGTGGATGCCTGGCTGGCAGAAGTGTCTTCACTCACCGTGCCAGAGCAGCCCGTGGTACTGATTTGTGCACACGGTGTGCGCTCTTCCAAAATTGCCCGACTACTGGATAAGCATCTTGGTTTTACGGCGGTTCATAATGTTACCGATGGCATCTACGCGTGGATGGATGACAAGCAACCGGTTGTGCCCTGGACGGCGAGCCCGGCGGCAAAGTAGTTACACTTGCGGTACCGGAAGTAACCATAACGGCTTCGCATAACGAAAAACGCCTGCCACCAGGGCAGGCGTTATGCCTTGAGACGAAGCTGGACGAGTCCAGCCCGTTCAGATCCAGAAAATTACGCCTTGGGCACGTAGGCACTGCACCAGCCAGCTGCCATGACGGCATTGCCTGGAAACAACGGGCAGCCGCCCATGTCTTCGCCTTCAGCGCCGGTGTAGAGGGTGCAGTTGAGGCAGTTTTGCTCAGGATTCTCAGACTCGGAAACGTACTGCAGCGCTTGTGCCTGAGCAGACTCAGGATCCACTGCAGGCATGTCATCCGCTCGGCTGGGCAGGCTCGCGACCAGTGCGCTGACTGGAATCACGGCAGCGCCTGCTGTCATCATGGAAACGAATTTGCGGCGTTTGATATCGGTCATCTTGGGGTTACCTTTTTGGTTCGTGTGGCTAACGTTCTGTCTGTCATTGTATACGACAAGCCGTGTACTTGGATGTTCAGGCGTAAAACGTCACCAATCGTTAATTCAGCAGAATCAATGACTTGACACGAGTGATAACCATTCTCGTTACGGTTCGCAAACAGCGCTCAAACGGGCGTTGCGCGAGCCTGTGAAGCCACCAGAAGGTCATACTGGCGTTGGAAATGCGCAATCAGTTCCAGATGCCGTTTCAGTACTTCGGCGCTGCAATGTGCCTTGATAGCCGGAAGATTCTTGATCAGTTCACGCAATGTGCGTGTGACGTTATGAAGGTTGTTGTTCAAAGTACCGCTCCTGTCGTTCGTCTCATACCGGTTATAGATTGTTTCAGCGCGATTACAACCGGCTGATGCAAACAATCGTTGCCGCAGATGCTGGGTATAGAGCGGCGATTGCCATGGTAGTTACAGTTACACGGTAGTTAATTAGCGCTAAGTGATTTTCTGTTCACAGAATTTGGCAGGTCTGGTGAACTGCTATCCCGCCTGTATGGGGGGCATGAGCGACAAGTTGTCGCTTTCCGTCAGCACCGTGCTGGTGTAGTCAGTCTTGGGTATGACTTTGCCGTTAAGGATTACCAGTAAACGTTCATCTTCCGAGATGCCAATTTGCGACAGGAAATTGAGTAGTGTGACCCCGTCCACAATTGTCATTGACTGGCGATTCCCTCTTGCGCCCTCCGGAATATGCCGAGTCAGCGCGCCTCCAAAAGTGACATCAATGTGCACGGTAATCGCCGAGACCGAGTCGGTCCAGAGTCTGCTCTGTGGGTGATCCGTTCTCGCTCCATCCGCGCAATTGGTAGTACTCGGGCAACATGATGTCCAGCTCAGCTACCCGTCCTTCAGCCACGCCACTGGGGCAGGGAGTTTCCAGCAGCCTGGGCGGCAAGGTATCGTCAGCTTTCCCCAGACCCGCACGCAGGTTGAATAATCTTTCCAGATTCCAGATGCGCTCGCCAGTCAACATCAGCCTTTCTTGTGTCCAGTCATCGCCGCAAGCCACACTCACCTGTTGCTGCAATTCATCAATATCCCACGCTGCCAGCGTAAACAGACATATGCCCATGGAGTCGACCATGGCGATTTTGTCCTGTGAGTGTTTGCACGGCGCTGCTTTTCCATTGCCGCTCTGATCTGCCATGTCTTCTGCAAAAACATCGTGCTTGAGGTGACAGGCGCCCCGGTTACTCGTGGCATAACCGAGTCCCATGCCTTGCTGGGCTCGTGAATCGTAGCCTGCAAATTCCTGCCCCTTGACGACCATGGCAAGCTCGGGCCGGCCAAAATGCTCACACAAGCGCTTCGCACCCAGTCCCAGCAGCTGACCAAATCCTTCGTGCAAGCCTGTCTTCTCGGCCATGATGGTCAAAGCCTCGGCGTTGCCAAAATTCAAGGCCACGCCGTCGGTGTGTTCCGTCGTAATGATGCCCAGTTCAAACAACTCCATGGCTGCCGCCAGAGTCACACCAAAGGAGATGGGATCCATGCCGTGCTCGTTCATCAGGTAGCCTGCGAACGTCAACGCATCAATATCATCAACACCAATAACCGGCCCAAATGCAAATGCGGTTTCGTACTCCAACCCACCTGATGCGTGATGGTATTGAGGCCGCTCACGGATGGCCCAGTGGCTCTTGTCTATGTGCGCAATCCGCCCACAGCCTATCGTGCAACCAAAGCAGGCCTTGTTGGTGATCAGGTTTTGATGCCCGTTCTCTTTCACTTCCATCATGGCGCTGGGATTCAGCTTGTCAGTGCCTTCGAAGGACACCTCCTGAAAGTTCCGGGTAGGTAACCCGCCAAAGGCATTCATGGTGTCGATCATGGCGTTAGTGCCGTAATCGGTCAGGTCTTTGCGGCCAGCGCTATCCTCGAGTAGCTGGTGTGTGTGCTTGACCACACTCATGAATCGTTCAGCATCGGCGACGGGCACGCCATGCGTACCTCTTACCGCAATGGCCTTTACATGCTTCGATCCCATCACGGCGCCCACGCCGGATCTGCCAGCTGCCCGGTGCAGGTCGTTGACGACGCAGGCGTACTTGACGCCAACCTCACCGGCCACGCCAATAGAGGCCACTTTGAGCTGGGGATCCTGGTGCGCCGTCTTGATGGATTCCTCCGTGTGCCAAACGGTTGTGCCCCAGTAGTCTGTCGCGGGTAGCACCTGCACTGAATCATCCTGGATGAGCAGATACACCGGCGTCTCTGAACGCCCTTCGAGTATCAACAGGTCATAGCCTGCGAATTTCAGCTCCGCACCGAACTTGCCGCCAGAGTTCGAGCAGGCAATAGCGTTGGTCAACGGACCTTTGGTGACCACGGCATAGCGCCCGCCTGTTGATGCCATGGTGCCGGTTAGTGGACCGGTGGCAAAGATCAACACGTTGTCTGGCGACATGGCATCAGCTGCTGGATCCATTCGGTCCATCAAGTAGCGCGTGGCCAGACCGCGACAGCCCAGGTAGTCGTCGCGCCATTGCTGATTCAGTGGTTCAACACGGCTTTCATGGGTTGTCAGGTTTACGATAAGCACCCGGTTATGCCAACTCATGACTGCGCTCCTGCGGGCATGGCGTAGGTGATGGCTCCGGTGGGGCAGGCCTCTGCACATTTCGGATCGCCGTCACACAGATTGCACTTGGTGACTTTGCCGCTGCGCGTGTTGTAGTTGATGGTGCCGTAGGGGCACGCGATAGTGCAAACCTTGCAGCCGACGCAGAGAGACTCGTCGACCACTTTCGTTCCTAATTCCCGGTTGATACTGATGGCAGTGGTGGGGCAGGCATGCAGGCACCAGGCTTCATCGCATTGCGTGCAGGTGTACGGTACGTTGCGCTTGCCATGTTCAAATTCAAACACCTTGATTCGAGAATACGCCGGTGCAAACAAGCCTTCATGTTCCAGAGAACACGCCAGCTCACATTGGACACAGCTTGTGCACTTGGCAGCATCAAGTATCAGTTGTTTGGGCATGTGGCGAATCTCAAGTGTGTTGGAATTGAACGATCAGAAAAACGTCTGGGAGGTTGCTTAACGCAGCATGGTGCGGGCGGCCATACCCAGCACGTCGTCCCAAATTGAACCATCTCGATCACCGTCCAGCAGCGAGGTCAGTAATCCTCCACTGTTAGCGCGTGTCACTGGCCCGCCGGAACCCAGCACCTTTTTACTCAGAGCGCCCATCACCAGCGATGCCACCACGGGTAGCATTTTCTTCAGTAGCGTGCTGCTGACGCCGGATTTTTTGGAAGCACGATTGGCTACCTCGCGGCTGACCTTTTTGTCGCCAAATATGTGGCCCAGAATGTCGTTGCCATCCTTGACGGTATCGGTTGAACCCAGCGTGGTTGGCTGCTCCATGTAGCGTTTGTGACTGCCGGTACGCAGCGCTTCCAGCAGTTCATCCATGCCCTGACCCTGCTCGGTATTTTTCTGTAGCCCGCGGGAAAGGGCAGGAATCAGCTCTTCAACGGCCGCGCGGGTTTCAGTTTCGCTCAGATTGAAGTTCTTCTGGACTTCCTCCAGGGCAGCTTTGTTTTCGTCAGCGAACAGGACGTCGAGGATATTGCTCATGTGTGGGTAGATCCGGGTTCAAACCTTGAGAATATCACTCTCCGGGTGAACTTCGAGCACCACGATTCAATTTGGGATCTACAGATACTCGCTGTCTGTAAGGGGCCCGTCCAGCTGATCATCCAGGATGAAGGCTTCCCAGTCTTCCAGAACTTCGCGAAAGTGCTTCAACGCGACCTCGTACGGGGCCGTTGATTCATCAGCGTCGTTGGCGCTGATCGTTACACCGTCGGGCGTGATTTTAACGCGGTGAGCGTTGCCGATGAATTCTCGAAAATCGTCGGATTCGTCCTCAATGGCGGTCAGATCGTCCATCAGGTCGCGGCAGATGTGGTCGCTGCCCTGGACATCAACCTCAAGGAAGATCATGAGCGGCTTTTCAGCGGCAGGGCCTCGCGCCCGTGGGGTTCCGGTCTTGTCGAAGAAGAAATTGTGGTTTCGGGCCATCGTTTATGGAGCCGTTCGTCTTGCACACGTCTGGCTATCCTACTGAAAACAGCACAAATTGCCAGCTTCGATCCATTTGTTTCGACATTCAGCCAATTTCGGGTGTGGGCGAAACAGCCCCTTACAGCAAAGAAGTGGGGCTTTCCTCAGGTGTTCAGGGGTTCCTTTCAATGTTCACCCTTCGGCTGGACAGCTCACACAGCGATGTGCCCCGCTGCGCGTAGTTTCTACAATTCTCTGTAGAATCAGGCTCTTCTGCATCGCCACGTTAATACGCGTTCCGGGCTCGAGCGCTATACTTTGCACTCGTGTTTTGACTGAAGAGCAGGCTTGTGCGATTGCTGGTCGTAGAAGATGATCCCGAATTGGTTTCTTATATGCGCAGCGACCTTGTCAAGGCGGGGTTTGCTGTGGATGTGGCTGATAACGGCATTGATGCAGAACATTTGGGAGATACAGAACCCTACGACGCTGTGGTGCTGGATCTGGGCTTGCCGCAGAAGCCGGGTATGGATGTGCTGCATGCCTGGCGGGGTCGTGGAAACCGCGTCCCAGTCATTGTACTGACCGCTCGGGATGCCTGGTACGAACGAGTTGATGGGTTCAAGGCGGGTGCTGATGATTATCTGGGCAAGCCGTTTCATATCGAAGAGCTTATCGCGCGTATTCGCGCACTCATCTACAGGCGCCATGGGCGCACCTCTCATCGCATAGAAACGCGCACACTGAAGCTCGATGAAGATGTTCAACAGGTTGAGGTGAATGATCAGACGCATCAGCTGACGGGAACGGAATTTCGGCTACTGCGGTACATGATGCTCAACAGCGGCCGGATTCTGTCCAAAACCCATCTGTCTGAACACGTCTACGATCAGGAGTCAGAGCGAGACAGCAATTTGATTGAAGTCTATATCCGCAGGCTGAGAGAGAAAATCGGTACCCAGATGATCCTGACGAAACGGGGCCAGGGGTATATTTTCAACGACCCTTCCGCTTGAACTCGCTGGAGAGAAGTCTGCAGATTGGGCTGGTCAGCAGCCTGATCGGTTTGATGTTTGTATTCTGGTGGACGGCAACGCTAAGCAGTCGGTTGTTAACAGAGAGTTTTGTATTCAAGCGTCTCGAGGCCGATGCGCGCAGTGTTGTCTCTATTGTCGAGGTGTCGGGTGCCGTGGATGGATCACCGAAGCTTGCAGCATTCAAGCTCAATCCCGCCTACGAGCAACCTGCCTCCGGTTACTATTTTGTGGTGCGATTTGATGATGCGACACTGACATCGCGATCTGCGTGGGATCAGTTTTTCGACATTCCAACATTGCAGGCGGGTCAACAGACCAAACGTGTGGCATTGGGTGTGGCGGGGGAGCCGCTGTTGATATGGTCTGGCGGATATGCCCGGGATGGGCGTGACTTTACCGTGGCGGTTGTCGAGGACATCGGGCCGATAGTGACCCGATTGCGCGTCTTTCAGTGGTTCTCAGCCATTATCGCCGTATTGTTACTCGTGGCTTTGCTCGGGGTTCAGCGTTGGGTGGTACGAGGTTCCGTGCAGAAGCTGGATGCCATCCGACGTGACATGCTCAAACTGGAGCATGGCAAGGCCGTATCGCTATCTGAAGATGTGCCGAGTGAGATCGCGCCACTGGTGAAGGAGTTCAACCGGCTGTTAAGGCGGTTTGACCAGCGTCTTCGACAGTCTCGGAATGCGGTGGGTAACCTGGCGCACTCGTTAAAGGGGCCGCTCAATCTGCTGCTGCGAGCAACCGAGTCTCCACAGATTGGATCGTCTGAGAAAAGCACTATCGCAGACAACGCAGAACACATCAGGCGCCTGATTGAGAGTGAGCTCAAGCGTGCACGGCTGGCTGGCCGCGGCACGGTCGGGCAGCTATTTAATGTGGATTCGGAAATTCCGGCGCTGATTGGTCTTTTGAAGCAGGTTTACTCCGAGAAAGATGTTGATGTTCGATACAACATTGGCCCTGAGGTGGAGCTGGTGCACGATCGCCAGGATATGCTTGAGCTGATCGGTAACCTGCTGGATAACGCGGTGAAGTGGTGTAACGGGGTGGTGATGGTCAATATGCGTTATGCCAGCGGCATTCTGATAGAGGTTGAGGATGATGGACCCGGTTGCTCCCCGGAAGAGCTCGCCCGGCTAACCGGAAGGGGCGTTCGGCTGGATGAGTCCGTTGCCGGGCACGGGCTTGGACTGTCGATCGTCAAGGATATCGTGGATACCTATGAAGGCAGGCTGACCTTGTCCGCTTCGGCCCGTCTCGGCGGGCTGAAGGCCACCGTACATCTGCCGGCCAAGACGCAGGACGCTGGCTGATGCGCGAATCAGCGTTTGGCTAACGCCAGTTCGATCACCGGTTTTTTCGCGTTGCGTCGAAACAGGGTTGCGGTATGGCCGATTTGTTGAACACTGGTGGCACCAACCAACGCGCATAACTTGTCCAATTGTTCCTGTCGTCGTTCCCGGTCGGATTCACTGAGTTTGACCTTGACCAGCTCGTGATGATCCAGCGCACGGTCAAGTTCTGCGGTGACGGCATCTGTGAGACCGTGCTGCCCCAATCTGACGACCGGTTTCAGGCCGTGCGCCAGCGAACGCAGGTACTTGGTGGTGGTTTTGTCCAAAACTGGATTTTTATTCATGTAAACCGTTGGTGTGCGAAAAAAACGGCGGGAATAGGCGTGACGGTGTGTTCAAACCACCTACAATCATCCACCCGGCCTTTTTGAAGGTCACAGAGTCTAACGGTTGAGAGGGTGTGGGTCGAGCAACGACAAAAAGTAGTGCTCGTTGGTTAAGCGAACACGCGAGTGATGCCTACGTCAAGCAGGCGGCCGCGGATGGTTACCGGTCGCGTGCGGTGTACAAGCTCATCGAGCTCGACCAGAAAGATCAGCTGATCAAACCCGCATCGGTCATTCTCGAGTTGGGGGCAGCGCCGGGAGGATGGACACAATATTTATCCCGGCAGGCGGGTAATAAGGCCAGGATTATCGCCACTGACATTTTAGCGATGGATTCATTACCGGATGTTAGGTTTGTGCAGGGTGATTTTACGGAACAATCTACCGCAGACGAGATCAGCGGTTTAATGGAAAATTCTCGAGCAGATCTTGTTTTGTCTGACATGGCGCCCAACTTGAGTGGGGTATCCGTGTCGGATCAGGCGCGAGCCATGGGGCTGGTAGAGTTGGCTCTGGACGCTGCGACGGAATTTTTAACGCCCGAGGGTGCCTTTGCGGTGAAGGTTTTTCAGGGTGAAGGTTTCGACGCCTACATGAAAGAAGTACGGAACAGGTTCAAGAACGTAAAGGTACGCAAGCCTGCCGCCTCAAGGGCACGTAGCCGTGAGGTTTATGTAGTGGCAAGGAACTTGTTATGATGAGTGGTCTACTACCGCTCGCCGAACGGTTAACGGAACTGTCAGGCGCACCTGACATTGCGAGGTAAGTCTTTGAGCGATTTATTGAAGAACGTGCTGCTGTGGGTGGTGATAGCGGTCATTTTAATGACTGTTTTCAACAACCTGGGCGGACAACGTCAAGCGACGGATACGATCACGTATTCCGACTTTCTACAAAGTGTCAACACGGGCCAGGTGGATCAGGTCAAGTTTGACGGGGTAGAAATTACCGGAATCAGGGACGGTGGAAAGCCATTCACCACCTACAGCCCGGAGACTGACAACAGCTCGCTGATCGGTGAGCTTGACCGCGCTGGCGTTCAGTTCGAGCGTGTGCCCCCTGAGAACCCCAGCATGCTGCTGAGCATTCTCATCAGCTGGTTCCCGTTCATTCTGCTGATCGGTTTGTGGGTGTTCTTCATGCGGCAGATGCAAGGCGGCGGTGGTGGCCGTGGCGCCATGTCGTTTGGCAAGAGCAAGGCCCGGATGCTCAACGAAGACCAGGTCAAAGTCACTTTTGCCGATGTCGCGGGCGTTGAAGAAGCGAAGCAAGAGGTATCCGAGCTGGTTGAATTTCTCCGGGATCCGGGCAAGTTTCAGAAATTGGGTGGCAAAATCCCGCGCGGCGTACTGATGGTCGGCTCACCGGGTACCGGTAAAACGCTACTGGCCAAGGCCATTGCGGGTGAAGCGAAAGTGCCTTTCTTCACCATTTCGGGTTCTGACTTTGTCGAAATGTTCGTCGGTGTTGGCGCCAGCCGTGTGCGTGACATGTTCGAACAGGCCAAGAAGCACTCTCCGTGCATCATATTCATCGATGAAATCGACGCCGTCGGTCGCCATCGTGGTGCCGGCCTGGGTGGCGGGCACGACGAGCGAGAGCAAACACTGAACCAGCTCCTCGTTGAAATGGACGGGTTTGAAGGTAACGAAGGCGTCATTGTCATCGCGGCTACTAACCGGCCCGACGTACTCGATCCGGCGCTCTTGCGCCCAGGTCGTTTCGACCGGCAGGTCGTTGTGCCTTTGCCTGATGTTCGGGGCCGGGAGCAGATCCTGCGCGTTCACATGGCCAAAGTGCCTTTGGCCGATGATGTGCGGCCTGAGCTGATTGCTCGTGGCACGCCGGGTTTCTCGGGTGCCGACCTTGCCAACCTGGTTAACGAGGCCGCGTTGTTTGCTGCGCGCGCCAACGAGCGCCAGGTTGACATGGGTGATTTCGAGCGCGCCAAAGACAAGATCATGATGGGTGCCGAACGCAAGTCCATGGTCATGAGCGACCAGGAAAAGAAACTGACCGCTTACCACGAAGCAGGGCACGCGATCGTGGGTCGCCTGGTACCAGAGCATGACCCGGTATACAAGGTGAGCATTATCCCCAGAGGGCGGGCGCTTGGCATCACGATGTTTCTTCCTGAAGAGGATCGTTACAGTCATAGCAAGCGCAAGCTGCAAAGCCAGATCGCGACCTTGTACGGTGGGCGAATTGCTGAGGAACTGATCTTTGGCGAAGACATGGTCACGACCGGCGCGTCCAACGATATTGAACGTGCCACTGAGATTGCGAGAAACATGGTGACTCGCTGGGGTCTGTCAGACAAGCTCGGGCCGTTGGCCTACAGCGAGGAAGAGGGTGAGGTATTCCTCGGGCGCTCTTCAAGCAAGCAGAACCCGATGTCTGGCGAGACTGTCCAGTCAATCGATATGGAGATTCGCAAGCTGATAGATGATAACTACCAGGCTGCAGAGACTATCCTGAAAGACAACATGGACATCCTGCATGCCATGTCCGACGCCCTGTTGAAATACGAAACTATCGATCTGGGGCAGATTGACCGACTGATGGACCGACGTGAGCCAGGGCCACCTGCCGATTGGGGCGGTGATGACTCCAGCGGCAAACCGGCTGCCGGTTCGTCGTCGAGTGATGAAAAGCCAGAAGAGGAGAAAAAGACCTCCGAAGATGGCGATGACGCTGCTGATCCGGCAGATCCATCTCCCAGCCTGCATTGATGATTGTCAGCGTGGTCGAAAACGCGCGGCCACGCCAGTGATAGAGACGCCTCGCCCCGGTAAGCCGGTGGCGAGGAGCCCATTTTTCGGTTAACACACTCTTTCAGGGCCGCGTATGCGGCTCTTTACGTTTGGCGGTATTGCTCGCAAATGCCTACTTACCCTGTGCTTCGCTGTGGAGCCAAAGATCTGGCACTGGACCGACCCCGTGTCATGGGTATTTTGAATGTCACCCCTGACTCATTTTCAGACGGTGGCCTGTTCATTGGCCTGGATAGCGCGTTAAAGCAGGTGGACGCCATGCTCTCAGCCGGTGCAGACATCATTGATGTGGGTGGAGAGTCAACACGACCGGGTGCGGCCGATGTTGACGAGCAGATGGAAATGGATCGAGTGTTGCCAGTCATTCAGGCGATAGGCAGTCGTTTCGACACCATCGTGTCGCTGGACACCAGCAAAGCCTCAGTGATGCGGGAGGGCGCAGCCGCCGGCGCTGGCATGATCAATGATGTTCGAGCGCTACGAGAAGAAGATGCGATCAGTGTGGCGGCGCAAACCGGCCTTCCGGTATGCCTGATGCATATGCAAGGCGAACCGCGGAGCATGCAGCATGCGCCACATTACGATGATGTCGTTTCTGAGGTGATCGAATTCTTACTCGACCGTCGACAGGCTTGTGTGGAGGCTGGCATCGCCAACACGCAAATTCTGCTCGATCCGGGGTTCGGTTTCGGCAAGAACCTGAATCATAATTTGTCGTTGCTGGGGCAGCTCGATCAACTGTGCGATAAGGCACCCACGTTGATCGGCCTGTCCCGCAAGCGTATGTTCGCCCAGATCCTCAACGATGATCAGGCGAGCAGGGTTACGGCCTCGGTGAGTGCGGCTTTGATGTGCGTTGAGCGAGGAGCGTCTATCGTTCGTGTGCACGATGTAGAACAGACAGTCCATGCGATGGCGGTGTATCAGGCAGTAACCCAGCGTCATGCAGAGATGAATGCAGCAAGACCACAACAGGATCAGGTGTGATGGCTAGAGAATTTTTTGGAACTGACGGTATTCGTGGCCGAGTCGGCGAGTACCCCATGACAGCGCAAGTGGTCATGAAACTGGGCTGGGCAGCCGGTAAGGTGCTTGCCTCCAAAGGCAACCGAGAGGTGCTGATTGGCAAGGACACCCGTATTTCGGGTTATCTGTTTGAGTCGGCCCTGGAAGCCGGTCTCGCTTCAGCAGGCATCAACAGCCGCTTGCTCGGCCCCATGCCGACACCCGCGGTTGCGTATCTGACCAGCACATTCCGGGCAGCGGCCGGCATTGTGATCAGCGCCTCTCATAATCCGTTCTACGACAACGGTCTGAAATTTTTCTCG
>CALLPU010000212.1 GCA_938016235.1 uncultured Granulosicoccus sp.
TGGATGTCTGCGAGGTATACACCTGGTGCTGGCGAGTGGGCATCACCGATGGATCCGGTCCTGCGCAGGTTTCATCGTGATCCGCCGGGTACGGTGCATAGAGTTTCGTGAATTGCTCTTTGGACTCAGTGCGATGGGTAACGACGTAATCAAAATTGTCGGGTAACAAATCCTGCGAGGGCGCTGCCGGGTCTCCGGAGAATCGCTCGATCAGGGCCCACCTGTCCGCACTGTATGCATTGCTGCCCAGCACCAGCAGCAAGCCTGCAACCGAACCCGCAATCAGGGTTCTGGGCAGTGACCTTCGTGTTTCGGAATTCGTTCGCATAAGGGTCATGGGTTCCACCTGAGTGAGTGAATGAAAAATCAGTTCACAACCACTATTGAGCAAGCGATACTAATCATCCGGTCGCAAACAGGTCGATTTCAGGTCAGAACATGTCGAGGATGTTAACGTTTCCTAACTGCAATTCAGCAAATCGTCTGCACTGACACATGCATCTGTTAACGGCACAACACGCTGACGAGGCTGGATTCGAATTGCTGAGCATGGAAGCGCGTGGCGGCAGTTCTATCGTATACCGGGCGCTGCACGCACAATCACGCAAACGGGTTGCACTCAAGCTACTCACCCACAGCACAAACCCCGTACGTATTCAACGCGAAGCAACACTGCTGAAGCAATTGCATCATCCCAACATTGCCCGGTTTATTGACGCAGGTGTCATGGGACCGTTCGCCTACCTGGCAACCGAGTGGGTTCAGGGTAGCCCCTTGAGAAAACAGCTTGAGCAACAGCCGGGGGCAATACGTCACAGGCCGATGCAAACGCTGATCAGTCAACTACAGCACATAGCCTGTGCACTGGAGTTCGCCCATGAAGCTGGCATCGTGCACGGCGATGTCAACCCTAACAACATTCTGGTTACCGACAACAACGACGTACGGATCATCGACTTCGGTCTTAGCAGAATAAACAGTGAGGCTGCAGAAACCGTAACGCAAGAGATTGCCGGTACACCTCGTTATCTTGCCCCGGAGATCATCATGGGTCACGCACCGGCACCGGCCAGCGATCAATACGCTCTGGCGTTGGTTGCTTATGAAATGCTGAGCGGTCACTGGCCGTTTTCAGCAGACAAACCCATCGCGGCAACCGCCCTGCATCATCAGTTGTACACACGCCCTTCTCCCATCAGTGAACTCAGACCCGATCTGCCCGTGACGATGAATGCGGTATTTGCGAAGGCTCTGAACAAATCGCCTGTGCAACGTTTTGACAGTGTGCAGGCATTCTTCAATGCACTATCGCAAGCAGCGAATCCGGTTGCCTGCACGACGGCCAAGCCTTGGCTTCATGCGCCAACAGTGGCACGTCGCGCCGGATTGGTTGTAGCGCCTTGCATCATCACGGTCGCCTGCCTGTGGTTGTATGAGCGCCATCGTGTGGAAACACAGCGAGCACCGCAGCTTGCGATGGTAACGCTACCCGCCGACTGCAATCTGTACGGGAATGCCAATTTTGACGATGTATTGGAAGAGAATTTTTTCCGTGATGCTGAAAACGATAGACTGGCTGTGCTCGTGAGCACTCCAGACATTCCATCAGCACCGGCACTGCAGCTTGGTGATCATGATGTCTATGGCATCTATGGCAAGATCATTGAAATAAGCGGTGGCCAGAGCTACTCGTTCAGTGCCGATCTGACATTCAAGGATTATGTTCACGATGCAAGGCTGACTATATTATGGCTCGATAAACACTGGCAGACGATGGAAGGCGAAGACGACACACTGCGTGTAAAACGCACGTTCAATGGAACGTTTTTGCTCACACCTGCCACGGCACCGGAAGATGCACACTATGCCGTGCCGACGCTGTACAAGGATGCGTCCGCTGGTGTTGTGTTTGCAGACAACGTTCAGTTTTCAGAGCACGGAGAATCGTGTGATTGAACTCGACAGGCACCCGGTCCTGTCTATCAGCGATGGCAGCGACTGTGCCCCAGAGCAGTGCTGGCCGGTAACCCGACGTTTACTGATTGGGCGTGAAAAGGCCGACATCACTATCGCCGTGTCGGCATTGTCCAGAAACCATGCAGAGGTATCCGTACACCATTCCATGATGTGCAAGATACGCGATTTGAACAGTCGGAATGGCACCGCGGTTAACGGCGTCTTCCTTACGCAGGAGCCTTATCATCTGTCACACGGCGATACCATCGTGCTCGCCGGTGCTGTTGAGCTTCGTTACACCGATCCCAATGCCACCCCACTGATGCGCAAGCTCGGTAAACTGTCTGGGCTATGGATTGACCCGGATAGCCAGGACGTCTGGATTGATGCCAAGCGGCTCACGCCACCGTTATCGCAGGCCCAGATGATACTGCTGCAGACCATCATGGATGCTGATGGCGCGCTGGTATCAAAGAACGATATCATTGCGCGCGTATGGCCTGATCAAGCCATACTGGGCGTCACCGACGATGCTGTCGATTCACTGGTCAAAAGATTACGACGCCGACTGGCGACGCTTGAACAGGGCAAGCCTGTGCTTGAGATAGTTCGGGGACGTGGTCTCCGACTCAAGACTGACAACGCCTGAGCCTACTACCCCCATGGAGCGCACGCCGTGTATTCGGACCAGCAGCACACCTCGCGTGGCATCGTTCTCATGGTGCTTGCCATGGCGGCATTCGCCATGGCCGACATGTTCATCAAGCTCTCGGCTACCGCCATGTCTTCGGCACACACGGCCATGCTGCTTATCAGCGGATCGCTGGTGGTCTTCGTTGTGCTCGCACTGGCGCAGAAGCAGCAATTGCTCGACCGCACCGCACTGTCCCCGGTGCTGTTGATTCGCTACGTTGCCGAGATTTCAGCCACCTTCGGGATGGTGCAAGCTCTGCGGGTTGTCCCCCTGTCAACCGTGGGCGCCATATTGCAAGCCACCCCACTGGTCGTGGCCATGGGCGCCGTTCTGCTACTGGGCGAAACCATGAGCTGGAGACGCTGGAGTGCCATCTGCGCAGGCTTCGTGGGTGTGCTGATGATTGTTCAGCCCAGCACTGAGTCGTTTGATATGAACGTGCTGTGGGCGATTCTGGCCATGCTCGGGCTATCAGCACGCGATCTCACCACGCGAGTTACGCCCGTTAACATGGCCTCTTCATCGTTGGCGGCCTACACCATGGCCGCTGCTGTGCCATTCATGGTGTCCTGGGTGTGGCTGACCGAAGCCACCTTAATGCCCGAGTCGATTGACTGGTGGTCCGTAGCGGGCATGATCGGCTTTGCCACAGTGGGCTATATGATGATCATCACATCGATACGCATTGCACCCGTTTCAACCGTATCGCCCTACCGTTACTCGCGGCTGTTGTTTCTGTTATTGCTCGGTGTCCTGGTGTTTGACGAAAGGCCCGATGCCTTGATGCTGTGCGGCTCCTTGCTGATCATCGCAGCAGGCCTGTATACCTTGTGGCGGGAAAATCGGCAAAAGGACATCAAGCCGGCTTGAATTCGATATCCAGCACCAGAACACCGTCTACCCCACCCTCGGCAAGCGCAACGAGTCTGGCACCCAGCGCCTTGTGCACCTCATCAATGGCGTAAGCGTTGAGATGATCCCAGCTGTCGAAGTCGATGCTGAAGCCATGTTTATAGCCCCGTTCGATATTCTCCGGACTCTCTGAACGGCCTCCACCAAAATTAATGACACCCTCCATACTCTGGGTGAGCGATTGCAAGCCGGCATAGATGTCGCTGATCTGCTCCTCGGTTGCGGTGGCCTTGAAGCGTGTGAGAACGATGTGGCGAATCATAAGCTGCTGTGGTTGGAGTCTAAAGAATCTGGCTCAGGAATTCCCGGGTTCTGGGATCTTCAGCCTTGTCGAAAAAGGTCGCCGGGGGGCCGTGCTCAACGATGACCCCACGATCAGTGAAATAAATATGGTCAGCAATTTCCTTGGCAAAACCCATTTCGTGAGTCACCAGCATACAGGTCATGCCTTCCTCGGCAAGGTCCTTGATGGTCACCAGTACCTCCTTGACGGTTTCAGGATCCAGTGCGGCAGTGACTTCATCGAAGAGCATGATGTCGGGGCTCATTGCCAGTGACCGCGCTATGGCAACACGCTGTTGCTGCCCACCGGAAAGCTCGCCGGGGTAAGCACCCTCTTTTCCCTGCAATCTGACCTTGGCGATAAGGCCTCGCGCTCGCTCCTCCACTTCGGCCCGGTCCTGCTTCAGCACCTTGATGGGCGCCATCATGATGTTCTCCAGCGCTGTCTTGTGCGGGAAGAGATTGTATTGCTGAAACACCATGCCCACTTTCTTGCGCAGTTCGAGCTTGTTCAGGTCCTTGTCGTTGACCTCAAGCCCTTCAACCTTGATGGAGCCGGATTGAATATCGTTCAGCGCGTTGACACAGCGGATGAGTGTTGATTTCCCCGAACCAGACGGGCCAATGATACAAATGACCTCGCCCTTCATGACATCCATGGAAATCCCTTTTAACACTTCCAGGTTTCCAAATGATTTATGGACGTTGTTGATAGAAACGATGGGCTGGTCGTCGGTCCATTCGTGGTGTGACATCATCGATCCCTAGAGTTTGACAGCAAAGCGGCGCTCAAGCGCTATGGTGGCGCGAGCTATCGGATAGCAATAAGCAAAGAAAATCAGCAAGGCGAAACCGTAAAAAGGCACCAGCAGTTCAGGGCGATTATTCTCGGCCTCGATGGCCTGACGGCTCAGCGTAATCAACTCTTCAACGCCCAGCAGGGAACATAGCGGTGTAGCCATCGTCAGAATGGCGTACCAGTTCATCCACGGTGGACTCATGCGTTTGAAACACTGGGGCAGGATAATCTGCCAGAGCGTCTGGTGGCGGGTATAGGCCAGGGATTCAGCTGCTTCCCACTGGCCGCTGGGTACTGAATTGATGGCGCCACGCACCACTTCAGCGATATTGGCCATGATAGGCAAGCACAGCCCGAACACCGCCTTGACCCAATCCGGGATTCTGATAACGGTATCGCCGAATTCTATTTCATACGGCAGAGCCAGCAGCACGATAAACAGCAGCACCAACCATGGCGAGTTTCTGAATACCTGAGTGATTATCTGCGCAGGCCACCGGATATAGAACGCCGGGGATATCTGCATCAACCCTAGAACCACTCCCAGCACGGTGCCGATGAACATGGCGAAAAACGAGATGATCACATTGAAGAAGAACCCGCCTGTCACAATGAACGGTATCCATCTCAGCAACGCCTGGAAGGCATCAGCGGTGCTGTACGTGCTCGCCGCAAAACTCAAGCTCGGCCATACGATGGCAAACCCGATCAATATAGCCCAGACCCACAGTGGCGTAGAGGCCAGCCAACGGGAAAACAGCAAGTCTTCCGGCTCGCCTGCAGCGGTTGCGTTAAAGGGCTTCAGAACGGCAAAGCGGGTTTGCGGTTCTGTGTTGATTCCCGGGATGGTTTTCCTGTTCAGCATCACTTAGCCTCCGTACCCTGGAATGCGCATGGATCTTTCCCAGCGAGACATGCCGAATACCAGAATTCCCACAAGGAAAATGAACGAGAAAAACAGCAGTATCATGGTGGGGTACTGGGCACTGGGATAATCACTCCAGATACTGACCGACTGATACAACAATTCAGGGACTGCGATGGCAATGGCCTGCGTTGTGGTCTTGACCAGGTTGACCAGATTATTGTTCAGGGCTGGCAGCGATACTCTGAACGCCAGCGGCAAGACGATGTCGGTGTAGGTCTGCAACCTTGAAAATCCCAGAGCGCTGGCAGCCTCCTGTGTGGACTCAGGTACAGCTTCAATACCTGAACGAAATATCTCAACATTGAACGCGCCGGCAAAAAATGACAGCGAAATGATGGCCCAGCCGATATTGGAGATTAGCGGGACCTGCGTCCAGCCATCCGGGCCAGTGACGGCCGGCGTGAATTGACCAAGCGCGAAGTAGAAGAACAGAAGCTGCACGAACGGTGGGGTGTTTCGAAAGAACTGAATATACCCTTGTACAAACCGACGTATCCATACCGATGGAGAGCTTTGCATCCATGCGCCCACGACGCCAATGATAACGGAGAAAATCACACAGGCGAAGGACAGTACGATCGTGTGCTGCAATCCTTTCACGATCCTGGCCCACTGACGGGGCTCGTGAAAGAATATGAAATTCCAGCGCGGATAGTCGTCCGCCAACTGTCTGAAGAACTCAGTGAACGCTTCTAGCATGGCGGAAGTTTAGCGAGGCGACGGCTACGATGGCAGATAAGGATTGACACGACCAGAGGCCTCACACAAAAGACCTCTGATCGTCACATCGACTCGGATTATTCGGCTAACCAATCACTATAAGCAGCGTTTTTGTCGGCCAGATAGGCTGTAGGCTGGATGCCCCACTTGGCTTCAAGCTCTACCAATTGACCCGACTGGTGCATGTTGAACGTCAAGCCAGACATGAAGTGGCCAAACACACACTCTTTCTCTGCCAACGGTACCGCGAGCCCCCAGGGGTTGTCATCTTCTGAAGACAACGGCATTTCGAAATCATCGTAATCGCCCGATGCCAGATCAGAGCCAATGGATGAATCATCGTAAACCCAGGCAACACATTTTCTGTCACGCAGGGCTTGTTTGGCTTCGGCATTGCCCGTGAACGCCACGATGTTCACGCCGTAGCGCTCCGTAACCACTTCATTGTAGAAAGCACCCTGTTTCCCGCAGACCGGTTTGCCACGCAGATCTTCCCAGCTGGTAAAACCCAACGCCTTGGGCGCCATGATATTGGTGCCAGAGGTGTAGTAATTCGGCTGTGTGATGCCCACGATCTCACGTCTGTCGGCGCGATCAGACATCGTCGCGATCATCATGTCTATCTTGCCTTGCTCCAGAAACTGCATGCGGTTAGACGATTGAACAGCGACGGTTTCCAGTTCAACGCCCATGGCATCAGCCGCTGCCTGTGCCAGGTCGATTTCCATGCCAACGATGTCGCCGTCGGTGTTTCGAAAGCCCCAGGGCTTGTAATCTGCCTTGACACCAACGACCACCTTGCCCCGCTCCATGACCTTGTTCCAGACGTCATTGGTGCAGGCTGCGTGCGTTGCTGAGGACAGCCCGCCGAAGGTGGTGGCAACGACTGCAGCCAGTGTAATTTTCTGTAAGTTCAACTTAATGCTCCTGTTTCAGTGAGTACCTGATTGGTTATTTAGTGCAACTCATCTGTGGCGACCAGTTGCTGTTACTGCCCTTGTTTACGCGTCTGTCGCACTGGGCTCCTCTGGCAACTTACCATGCCGAGCAACTTTTGCGAAATGCTCATTTTTCGTTTCTGATCCTATGCGCGTGGAAATTTCGTTTTCACTTCGGCAACCCGTTCAGCATTGTCCACAGCCAATGACCCGTCTTCGTTCCAGAAGGAATTCTCAAAGCCGACCCGTATTTTTCCGCCCCTGAGCAAACCGTGATTCAGACAGGCGGTTTCCTGTTTCCCGAATGCACACAATGCCCAGTCGGCCTGTATTGCATGCTCATCAAGCCATTGCATGAATGGCTCAATGTCTGCTGGCGAGCTTTGCTGGCCGCTGGTGTAGCGACCCAGAACAAACAACAGCTGCAGATTGTCGGATGGAATACTCTCTGTGCTGAGCAACTGCGTGAGCGCAGTCAGATCATCCTCACCATAAAGTATGTGTTGAACGCCAATGGCTTCAGCCTGGCACCAGCGATAAAAATCGAGAGCGTCTGGTGTCTTGCCTTCGCTGAACATTTCAGCCAACGATACCGACACTAACTGAGGGTGAACATCCCTGACAACTTGACGTTGCTGCTCGGGCGTATATTGACCCACGGCTTCCGTGGTGATTTGAAGAATCAGTTCCGGTACGGCATTTTTCAGTTCGCCGATGGCCTGTTGATAAAGCGCAGCGCTGAGCGAATGCCCGCCATCTGCGTCTCTGACGTGCAGGTGCAAACCCGTTGCCCCTGCCCGATAACAGGCTACTGCTGTTTCCACCGTCTCATCGATGCTCAAGGGAATGGCTGCATGATCGCTTTTCAGTTTTCTGGCGCCGTTAGGTGCCACCATCAATGCCGGCAGGGATATCATGTGAGCAGGTCTACAGGTTGGATAGGGCTAAACGTGTGAGATTTCATCAAGGCGCTTGTTCTGTTCCACGATATTCTGTATTTCCTTGACGGCTTTACCCCCCGCACGTGACAACAGCATGCCAGCCAGGGCTTCTATTAACACCAGCGTGGCTGCGTAGGATGAGAAAAACTGCGGGCTTTCTATTTTCTGGATAAAAGCATGTTTAGCATGTTTGATAGCCGGAAAGGTATGGCTATCGGTGAGCACGATAATGGCTGCCTTGCGTTCCGCAGCCATTTGCGTGGCCAGCACGGCGCGTTTGGCATAGGGGGCCTTGGAGATCACGATCACGACATCCTTGCTGGACAGTCGGGTAAGCGAGCTTCCCAGTGTCACACCATTGCGACCGGCCACCGTCCAGCGACCATCAAACCAGCTGGTCAGATAGGCAAAGTAATCAGCAAAACCTGCCGAACTCAGTGAACCGAGAATGATGACTTTTTCAGCCTTGGCCAGGGTGTCCACGGCGGCATCAAGCTGCGCGTCAGTAATGTCATGCAACAAGGATTGAATATTGCCAACGCAGGCATTGACGTGCCTTGGCAAAAACGGCACGTCAGCATCGTCACGCAGCTGCTGCGCCTTGGCCGCCAACTGGCGGGAACTGCTCGCAAGCTCTTCGCGAGCGTGCTCTCGCAATTGTTCGTAATCCTCGTAACCGATGGCGCGTGCAAGGCGGGAAAAACTGGAAGGTGATAATTCACTGTCAGTTGCGATGGAGCGAAGCGAGCGAGTGGCAACCTCAAAGCCATTGTCTACGATGAAATCGGCCGCCAGCTTCAATGCGCCACTGAGTTGAGCGTAATGTTCCGTGATCGCAGCCTGTACGCTGGGTTGTATTGCTGTTTTCGCCATGAAACGCAGTGTTTCAAACGTATTAACGCTTGTCAAGCATTGAAACAAGTGTTTCAATGTCAGTACCTCCTGTAGAGACTCTTCAGATGACTGGCACACCGCCCGCGCATGCATCCGTCGTCGTCATTGGCGGCGGCATCATGGGGTGCTCAACGCTGTATCACCTGGCCAAAATGGGCGTCAGCGACGCGGTGCTGGTTGAACGCAATAAACTGACATCCGGAACCACCTGGCATTCAGCGGCCCAGGTTCGCGCATTGAGGCATTCTCGAAACCT
>CALLPU010000213.1 GCA_938016235.1 uncultured Granulosicoccus sp.
GGCGAGATCATGACCGCAGAAGGTGACATCACCCTCAATGAGGGTATGGCGTCCATCACTCTGCATGTTGCCAACACAGGGGACCGTCCGATTCAAGTGGGCAGTCACTACCATTTCGCCGAGAGCAACCCTGCGCTGCAA
Organism: uncultured Granulosicoccus sp.; assembly: GCA_938016235.1. Taxonomy (GTDB): domain Bacteria; phylum Pseudomonadota; class Gammaproteobacteria; order Granulosicoccales; family Granulosicoccaceae; genus Granulosicoccus. Next base: position 142 of record CALLPU010000213.1, read on the forward strand.
TTCGACAGAACCGTCGCCAGAGGTTATCGACTGGATATCGCAGCGGGTACTGCGGTGCGTTTCGAACCCGGACAATCACGCGATGTTCAACTGGTTCCGTATGGCGGATCAAGAACCGTCATCGGATTTCGTCAGAGCATCATGGGAGCGCTGTAATGGCAACGTTGATCAATCGACGCAGTTATGCAGACATGTATGGCCCAACCACCGGCGACAGGATCAGGCTGGCAGACACTGATCTGATCATAGAGGTGGAACACGACCATTGCCGCTATGGCGACGAGGTCAAGTTCGGTGGCGGCAAGGTTATCCGTGACGGCATGGGGCAGTCTCAGCGAAGCCGATCTGAAGGAGCGGTTGATACCGTCATCACCAACGCCCTGGTAGTGGATTACACCGGTATCTACAAGGCTGACGTCGGCTTGAAAGATGGTCGCATTGCAGCCATCGGCAAGGCGGGTAATCCTGATACTCAAGACAACGTCGATATCATCATTGGCCCGGGTACCGAGGCTATCGCCGGCGAGGGTCGCATACTCACAGCCGGCGGATTTGACAGCCACATCCATTTTATCTGCCCGCAACAGATCGATGAATCGTTGATGTCGGGCGTCACCACCATGCTCGGTGGTGGCACCGGGCCTGCCCACGGCACACTGGCCACAACATGCACGCCGGGCCCGTGGCATCTGGCCAGAATGATTCAAGCGGCAGATTCACTGCCCATGAACCTTGCTTTCGCCGGCAAAGGCAATGCCTCGCAACCACAAGCCCTAAACGAAATGGTGCTCGGCGGTGCAGCGGCACTGAAGCTGCACGAAGACTGGGGCACCACACCGGCCGCTATTGACTGCTGCCTTACGGTAGCTGATGAGCACGATGTGCAAGTCATGATTCACACCGATACATTGAATGAAAGCGGCTTTGTAGAAAGCACCATTGATGCGGTAGCCGGTAGAACCATCCACGCGTTTCATACCGAAGGTGCTGGTGGTGGGCACGCACCCGATATTATCCGCGTCTGCTCGTTGCCTAATTTCCTGCCTTCATCAACCAACCCGACCCGCCCCTATACCGTCAACACGATTGACGAGCACCTGGACATGCTGATGGTGTGTCACCACCTGGACAGCAACATACCAGAGGACATTGCATTCGCTGAGAGCCGCATACGCAAGGAAACCATCGCTGCAGAAGACATCCTTCATGATGTGGGTGCGTTTTCCATCATCGCATCGGACAGTCAAGCCATGGGACGCGTTGGCGAGGTACTCATCCGAACCTGGCAAACCGCAGACAAGATGAAAAAGCAACGCGGCAGGCTCGCCGAGGAAACTGGCGACAACGACAATCTTCGCGTACGCCGCTATATCGCCAAGTACACCATCAACCCTGCCATAGCGCATGGACTAAGCCATGAAATCGGTTCAATCACTGTTGGCAAGCGTGCCGACCTGTGTTTATGGCACCCTGCTTTCTTCGGTGTCAAACCCGATATGATTCTGCTGGGCGGCAGTATTGTTGCGGCCCCCATGGGGGACCCGAATGCTTCCATTCCCACGCCACAACCGGTGCACTATCGACCGATGTTCGGCGCTTTCGGCAAAGCGTTAACCAACAGTGCGGTAACGTTTGTCTCACAGGCAGCGCTGGACAACAATCTGGCGGAACAACTGGGCGTTGAAAAGACCCTGCTCGCAGTACGCAACACGCGCAGCGGCATCAGCAAAGCCAGCATGCAGCTCAATGACGCCACACCCGTCATCGAGGTGGATCCGGAAACCTACGATGTGCGCGCAGATGGTGAACTTCTGACGTGCGAACCTGCCACCGAACTTGCGATGGCCCAACGTTACTTCCTGTACTAACGGCTCATGTCATTATGATTTATTGTCACCAGGTTGAGCATCCGGCAACCGATGCGATGCCGGCCGATTACGCCGACACCATCACGCTGGATGAAACTGAACGACATCGACGGCGATTGCGGATGACATCCGATACCGGCATTGTATTTTTGCTGGAACTGGAGGCAGCCAGACTACTCAGGGAAGGTGATCTACTGACCCTGACTGACGGACGCCGTATCCGGGTCATTGCAAAACCGGAACCGCTATACATCATCCGAGGCCGCGACGCCACACACCTGCTGCATCTGACCTGGCATGTCGGCAATCGGCATCTGGCAACCGATGTCAAAGCCGATCACCTGCTGATCCGTCGCGACGCCGTCATTCGTGACATGTTGACAGAGCTTGGCGCATCCGTAGAAGACGTTATGGCAGGCTTCAATCCGCTCGGCGGAGCCTACGGTGAATCGCACGGGCACAGCCATGCTCATGAGCATGAGCATGGCCTCGATACCACCCTCTCGCATGGCGTCTGACGCAAGCCTGAATGCACTGCTGCGCCTGCAGACATTCCTTAACGCCTCATTCCCCATCGGCGCGTTTTCATGCAGCCACGGTATGGAGAGTGCCATTCAGGACGGCAGCCTTCATGATGCAGCGTCTTGTCAGGAATGGATTGATACGATCATCACATCTGGCAGCGGCTGGAATGATGCGGTGCTGCTGAGCCATGCCTATCGCCTTGTCAGCACTAGCTCGGCAAGCACTGATCTGGCCAAACTGCGACATGCCAATGAGCTGGCACTGGCTCTACAGGGCTGTCAGGAGCGCTGGTACGAAACAACGACGTTAGGGGCATCGTTTCTGGCAGCCGCACAAGCGTGGCCCGAATCAGCGCTTGTTGACTGGCACCGCCTGGGCGATGAGCTGGCGCTTCCCGTGGTTATCGGCATTCTGGGTGCGCTACACAACCTGCCGGGGCACTTGCTGATTGCCAGCGCCTTGCAATCGTCTGCCAGTAACCTGGTCTGGATAGCAACGCGATTGGTGCCGTTGGGCCAGAGTCAAAGCCTGAGCATTATTGCCAGCCTGGAAGCCTCGTGCGCCTGTGTTGCCGATAAAGCCTTGCAGTGCACACTCGATGATCTGGGTAGCTGTGCCTTGTTGGCCGACATGGCAGCAATGCAGCACGAGACGCTGCACAGCAGAGTTTGCAGAACCTGACAACCTGACTCAACGAGTTCTTACCATGAATGCACACGCGCAATCGATATCCGCCAGAGCCCCGTTGAGAGTCGGCATTGGCGGACCCGTAGGATCGGGCAAAACCAGCCTGGTGGCGCAGCTTTGCAAGGCCATGCGCAACGACTACTCCGTCGCCGTGGTTACCAACGACATTTACACCCGGGAAGATGCCGATGCCCTGGTACGGTTGCAGGCCCTGTCCGCCGACCGCATCGTGGGTGTCGAAACCGGGGGCTGCCCGCACACGGCCATCCGAGAAGATGCCTCAATCAACTTGCGCGCTATCGCCGCCCTGAATGAGCAGCACACCGATCTGGATATCATCTTCATAGAGTCAGGCGGCGATAACCTGGCAGCCACGTTCTCACCCGAGCTGGCGGATTTGACGCTGTACGTGATATCCGTGTGCCAGGGCGAAGACATCCCGCGCAAGGGAGGGCCTGCCATCACGCGATCAGATCTCCTGATCATCAACAAGGCCGATCTGGCACCCCATGTTGACGCTGACCTGGACAGTATGAAACGCGATGCCGAGCAGGCCCGTGGGAAAGACCTTTTCGGCGG
>CALLPU010000214.1 GCA_938016235.1 uncultured Granulosicoccus sp.
AGGGCAGTATTGGCGGCGCTGACAGGTGCGACAATGCTCGCCAAGGTAGAGTTCGTCAATCCATTCCATCAGTTGGTCAAGATCCGGTTGCTCGTCAAACATGAAGCCGGCTTCAAAATTTCGTCGATCAACATGCTTTGCGCCCATGCCCGCACCGGTCAGATTGGCAGAGCCGACAAAGGCCAGCCGGCCGTCCACCACAATGGCCTTGGTATGCACCCTTGGGCAGAGAATGCGTTCAAACAAGTCACTCTCTATCAGCGCATCAAACCGGTCGAAGTCTTCTCTGAATCGAGGGCCCGGTTCTTTGGCGTGAATGAGTCTGACAGCCACGCCGTTTTCAACCAGGTCGCTAAGCACCTCCAGCAGTGGTTGGAACCGGTTGTTGATGTCCACGTGCAGATCTTTGATGTCGGCTGTCACTATCCAGAGGAAACGTTGAGCAGATGGCAAATGCCGCTGAATGAACTCCGTGTAGATATCCCGATTAAGCAGAAGCTTGTGCATGGGCGCAGTGTAACGCCTGGAACTACTTCGCTGGGTGGCGGTCACAGCTGTGCGCGGGCGGCCTTGTCCAATACGCGCTCAATAGTCGGTTGAGGCGTTACAATGCCTGAAACCCTTCGAATTTCCCCTGGAACGAGGTTGTCAGATGAAGAGAATTGTTGCCGGAACGGCTGTGTTGTTTTCGATGCTGCTTGGCGCAGGGCCGGTAGTTGCTCAGGACGGGTTTACGCAGGTAGAAAGCCCGCACGATGTTGCAACCACCATTGACAAACTGACTGCCGTGCTGGAAAGCAAGGGCATGAACATTTTTGGTCGTGTCAACCACGGCGCGAACGCGGAGAAAGTCGGTTTGAGTCTTCGTCCTACCGAGTTGCTCATTTTCGGTAATCCAAAGATTGGTACGCCCCTGATGATCTGTGCACAGAGTGTGGCGATTGATCTGCCCCAGAAAATGCTGGCTTGGCAGGATGAAGCGGGTCAAACCCATCTGGGCTGGAACGATCCTCAGCACCTGAAGGCCCGCCATGCCATTGAAGGCTGTGACGAAGTGCTCGGCAAGGTCAGTGGTGCGTTGGCCAATTTTGCGAAAGCCGCTGTTAGCGAGTGAGGTTGTTGAGGAAACTGCTGGGAGTTATCGGTGTAGCCTGCCTGGCCATCCAGATGGTCAGTTGCGGGTTCCATCCTCGTGGAAGCGTCACGCGTCTGACTGATCTTGGCAGCATCTACATCGATGCTTCCCGCAATCTGAGCATTGCCGAGGACATCCGGGGTGCCTTGATGGACGCTGCGTTTTCGCTGGCGCCGAATCGAGACGAGGCCGATATCATCTTGCGTCTGGCCGGTGAAGAGCAGCGAGAACGCGTTGTATCGGTCAGAAGCACAGGGCGAGTGAGCGAGCTGGAACTCAGTCACTCTGTGAATATGTTGATCGCTGAGCCGGCGCAAGATGTCACCGGCAAGAGCGCTTCCACTCAGGCATTCAACCGCGTGGAAGTGATCAGGGAGTACACTTACGACGAAACGGGCGTGCTGGGCAAGGACAACGAGGCCAGAATACTGCGCTCGGAAATGGAAGATGAACTGGTCAGGCAAATCGTGCTGCGCACTATTGCAAGCCTAGCCCCCTCAATATCCCCGGTGTCTGTCAACAATCCCGGCAGGCTGCTCGCCTCGCGCAACGCACGCGATGCTGTCGGCTATCTGATCCGCTGATTCGTTGACCAGGCTCTTGGCTGCGATATGCGGTGTGATCAGTACACGAGGGTGTTCCCAGAAGGGGTGTGTGTCAGGCAGTGGCTCCTCGTGGAATACGTCAAGCATGGCGCCTGATAACTGGCCAGTGTCCAGCGCATCTTGAAGGTCTTTATCCACCAGATGCCCGCCCCGTCCCGGGTTTATGACGAACGCTCCGCGTGGCATCTGCTTGAATAGATCGCCGTTGAGAATGCCGGTTGTTTCGACCGTCAGTGGTAACAGGCACACGAGGATATCGCTGCTGGACGCAAATTCGGGCAGCGCCTCCCCTCCAAAGACAGACGTGACGCCGGCAGGCAATTTTTTTTGTCCGCGACTCCAGCAGCTGACGGTAAACCGGTTTAGCGCAAGCCGCTCGGCCACTATTCTTCCGAGCTGACCAGCTCCGAGAATTCCGATACGCGTGTCTGTAGCGGCACGTGCATCCAGATGGTGGGCCCAGTGCTTTTCCAACTGGGCCAGCTGAAACTCGTGCATCTGGCGCTGCGCGTGCAACACCCCGTAGAGAACGTACTCTGCCATTTGCTGACCCATGCCGGCATCGGTGAGCCGGATTACGTCTACGTCGGCTGGTAAGCCTGCTGTTTTCATGAAGTGGTCGACGCCGGCTGCGACCGCATAAACGTGTGTCAGGTTTGGCAGATCATCAAAGAACGCTTCAGGCGGCATCCAGGCAATGGCTGCGGTTATTTCCGACTTCGCAATAACCGCATCAGCCGACCATTCGATAATGTCGTGAGAGGGTAGCCTTGCCTGTAACGCACTCAACAGATTGCCACTATCCCCTTCACAGTAATAGAGAATTTTCACAGCGGTACAGGCTGCACCACGGCGAAACGGCGGTCGGTGTAAAGCAGAGGCTCGCCACTGGTGGTGCGTATATCCACCACGTCGCCGAAGAACACTCGGTGAGTGCCTTTGATCAGGCTGGAATTCAATTGACAATCCAGCGCAACCAGCGCGTTGCTGAGAATGGGGGAGCCTGTCGTGAGTCTTGTCCAGTCGCCGCTGTCAAACCGCGAGGCCTCGGGGTTGTCCCCGAGGCCTGCGAAGATCGTGGCAAGGTCAACACACGAGCTGGGAAGGATGTTGACGGCAAAACTGCCGCTCTTGTCTACCAGCTCGCAAAACTCGTTGTCCAGATTGACGCAGATCAGCAGTAGTGCAGGATCGGCACACACAGAGCACATCGAACTGACGGTCAGCCCTGCATCCTGCTCGTTGTGCGAGGTAGTAACCACAGACACGCCGTTCGCAGCCTGGGACAGCGCGGACGTGAAAGCGGACGCAGTGATTGATGGCATGTCAGGCACCCAACGTTCCTCGTCTCTGTTGGCAACGGTGAATGCTACTTGCCGACCGGGTAGTCGCGTGTTGCGGCACCCGTGTATACCTGTCTCGGACGGCCAATTCTGAATTCAGGGTCCTCATTCATTTCCATCCAGTGGGATATCCAGCCCACGGTTCGAGACATCGCAAACATGACAGTGAACATGTTCATCGGGATGCCAAGCGCCCGTAAGATAATGCCTGAATAGAAATCGACGTTGGGGTAGAGCCTGCGCTCGATAAAGTAGGAATCTTCCAGCGTGGCCTTTTCCAGCTCCATCGCCAGTTCGAACAGGGGTTGATCACCGCCGAGCTCCTTGAGCAGGTCGTGACACATTTTCTGGATCAGTTTTGCTCGCGGATCGAAGTTCTTGTAGACGCGGTGGCCGAATCCCATCAGGCGGAAGGGGTCGTTCTTGTCTTTTGCCCTGGCGATGGTTTGCTCGATGGTTTCACCGGAGTACAGGATGTTGTCCAGCATGTTGATCACGGCTTCATTGGCACCGCCGTGTGCGGGTCCCCACAGGCAGGCGACACCCGCAGCGATGGATGCAAACGGGTTTGCGCCGGAACTTCCAGCCAGTCGAACGGTTGATGTACTGGCGTTCTGCTCATGATCGGCGTGCAGGATCATGATCAGCTCCAGCGCTTTCACCGCTACCGGATTCGGCGTGAAATCTTCCGCAGGAACGGCAAACATCAGGCGCGTAAAGTTTTCAACGTATCCGAGGTTGTTGTCCGGATACATGAACGGCATGCCTCGATAGTGGTTGTAACAATAAGAGGCGATGGTTGGCATCTTGGCGATCAGGCGCTGAGCTGAAATCTCCCGGTGCTGTGGATTATTGATGTCAAGAGAGTCGTGGTAGAACGATGACATGGCGCCAACGGTGCCTACGAGCATGGCCATGGGGTGGGCGTCGTATCGGAAACCATCGATAAAATCGCGAATATTCTCGTGCACCATCGTGTGCTGGGAGATGATGTGGTTGAAGGATTGTCCCTGCTCTTTGGTGGGAAGTTCGCCATACATCAGCAAGTAACACACCTCAAGGTAGTTGCTGTGTTCAGCCAACTGCTCAATGGGGTATCCACGGTAGAGCAGGATGCCTTCGTCGCCATCGATAAACGTAATGGCGCTCTTGCAGCTGGCTGTGGTGGCAAAACCCGGATCATACGTAAACAGCCCGGTATCCTTGTGGAGACTGCGCACATCGGCTACATCCGGCCCGTGTGTGGGGCTGAGACGTGGCAGAACCGACTCTCGGCCATCATCTGTCGTTACGGTTATGGTGCGTTCAGTCATTACTGCTCTCCATCGAAATTACAATCATTATAGTGCCAAAGGCTACGGCACTCGATAATAGAAACTATTGCCATCTAACCTAGTGGTCCGTCCAGTTGATAATGTGGGGTTCAGAGGCTGCCGGCGGCCACCCTGACTGCGTTACGTTCGCTTGATGTATGCCCGATACGCCTGCGCAAACGCGCCTCGCAGGGCGGCCGCTGGCAACCTCTGAACCCCACACTATCAATTGGACGGTCCACTAGACAACGGCATTGGCAGACAAATACAATGCGATAGAAGTAGACGAGCAGTTACTCTTCCGTGTTAGCGCCAAGTGACTGCTTTTGTTAGCTCAACTACCACGCAATTTTGACTCAGTTGATTAT
>CALLPU010000215.1 GCA_938016235.1 uncultured Granulosicoccus sp.
CAGACGCGAGCGCACATGCCGCCCAGAATGTTCTCGTTGAATATGGTGCGGGCAGAACCCTTGGGGTTGTCCGTGCTGATCTGGCGAATGAACAGCGGTATGTCGATGCCGGTGGGGCAAGCGGTGACACACGGTGCGTCGTAACAGAAATAGCACCGATCAGACTCGACACTGGCCTCGTGCTGCGATAGCGGCGGGTGCAGATCCTGTTGAAGCTGTTCGTACTGTCGAGTCGCCATCAGCGAAAACTCCTTGAGCTGCTAAGGGTATTTCCTGATTAAAGCAATTTTTTTCCAGATGGTCAAATTTTTAAAGTTGCCTGCTTGCAGCAGACTTGATGATTGCGGAACGCGTCAGCGAGGCTGTGGATCCCGCCCGGTTGAAAATAGCTGCACCAGCTGACTGGTCATGACATCAGCCAATTGAGACACATCATGAATGGTGGTGGCCCTCGAGTAGTACTGCCGCACATCATGCCCGATACCAATCGCTACCAGCTCTACCTCGTCCTGGCGCTCAATCTGCGCAATCACATGGCGCAGGTGTTTTTCCAGAAATCGCCCCGGATTGGTGGACAGAGTGGAGTCATCAATCGGTGCTCCATCGGATATCATCATGAGAATTCGGCGCTGTTCGGTTCGCTGGAGCAATCGGCTGTGTGCCCATTGCAAGGCTTCACCGTCGATGTTCTCTTTCAGCAAACCTTTTCGCATCATCAAGCCAAGGTTGCGTCGAGATTGTCGCCACGGTGTATCCGCCGCCTTGTAAATGATATGGCGAAGATCGTTCAAGCGACCGGGGTTTGGCGGGTAACCCGCTGCCACCCATTTTTCCCGCGCTTTACCACCCTTCCATGCACCGGTCGTAAAACCGAGGATCTCGATACGAACACCACATCGCTCCAACGTGGCCGACAGTATGTCTGCACAAACAGCGGCAACGCGAATTGATCGGCCATGCATGGAACCGGAGTTGTCCAGTAACAGCGTCACCACCGTATCGCGAAACGGCGTTTCCGATTCCTGTTTGAACGTCAGGGGCATCATGGGCTCGGTGAGCACACGCGTCAGACGGGCAGTATCGAGCTGACCCTCTTCCAGATCAAATTCCCATGAGCGCTGCTGCTGCGCCATGAGTACCCGCTGCAGCCGATTGGCAAACCGACCGATGGAACGCTGAAGATCACCAATGTGGGTATCCAGTGTCTGTCGCAGCCGCGTCAGCTCTTCTGCATCGCACAAGTCCAGGGGCCTGATGACTTCATCAAACTCGCGCGTGTAGATGTGATAGTCACTGACCACCCGCCGCGCTGCCTCGCCCGCTGATGCACGCCATTCACTGCCGGGTTGCTCAGAGCTACGCTCCGGCATGTCGTCTTCAGGTTCTACGGTATCACTGGCGTCTTCGGCGTTACCGTCTTCCTCAACCGTGTCGGATTCACCATCCTCTTCCAGCGACGTGCTGTCGGAGTCTGCGGTGTCTGACTCATCCTGTTGGGTTTGCGATTCATCCGACGATGGATTTTCATCGTTGAAATCATCCGGGTTTTCCGCTGACTCACCATCATCCAGTTCCAGCGAACGCAACAACTTACCCAGGGCCCTGGCGAATCCAGCCTGATCATCCAACTGAAAATCGGCCGCGTCGAACTTTGCGGACACATCGCTATCAAGCCATTCGCGCCAGTCCGACAAGGCGTCTCTGGCGTGCTGTGGTAACGGTCGATGACTCAGCGTCTCTCGCAGATACAGCGTCAATGCGTGGTCGATCCCCAGCCTCGGCTCGACAGCCTCGCCCAGATTGACAGCAGGCTTGCGCAGCGTATCCAGTAACAGCTTGTATCGACCGTCGAGTGTTGCGTCCAGATTGCGCCCGATACCTTCGAATTCATTGCTGCCAAGCAGTTCTACCCGAGTCTGCTCCGCCATCGCGTGCAGGCGCTGGGATGTATCGGTTGCCGGCTGATAGCGCGCATGCGTACGCGCATCATGATGCTGCTTGTGCAACGCTATGGCGTCGCTACGCCCGCGCGTCTGCAAACGCTCAAGCGCCGTGGCATCGTCCGGGATGGCAGGCAACACCATACCGCTGACATCCTCTGCCTTCTCGTCGAAGGTGATATCAATGGATGTATCCTGAGCAATCGCGCGGGCACAGGCCCCGGTTGACTGCCGAAAACCGGAACGCACGCCAAAACCGCTGGTGCCCTCAGGGGCCGGCATGTCACGATCCTGGCCTGCCGTGGCACCAGCAGGTTTTACTTCACCGATCTGATGCGGGTGCTTGTCAGCCGTCAATGTCCTTCAGCTCCTCACCAAAGACGCGTTGAAACAGCTCACCAATCAGGGCTCGCTCGGCCGGGTCGCACTTGTTGACAAACGCCAGTTCAAACGCGAGCCCGACATCCTTGAAGAACGTCAGATTCTGCGTCCAGGTAATCACCGTACGCGGACTCATGACCGTGGCCAGATCTCCATTCTTGAAGGCGCTACGCGTCAGCCCAGCTAAAGACACCATCTGATTAACCATTTTTCTTCCCTCCTCATTCTGCAGATGCGGGGCTTTGGCCAGCACCACTTCAGCCTCGTGCTCAGCGGGCAGATAGTTGAGGATGGTCGTGACCGACCAGCGATCCATTTGAGCCTGGTTGATCTGCTGAGTGCCGTGATACAAACCCGTTGTGTCACCCAGACCGACCGTGTTGGCTGTGGCAAAAAAGCGGAAAGCCGGGTGTGGTTTGATCACACGGCTTTGATCCAGCAGCGTTAGCTGGCCCGACGCTTCCAGCACCCGTTGTATAACGAACATCACGTCTGGCCGTCCGGCATCGTATTCATCAAACACCAGGGCAATATTGCGCTGATACGCCCAGGGCAGAATGCCATCCTGAAATTCGGTGACCTGTTTTCCTTCGCGCAGCACAATGGCATCTTTACCGATCAGATCGATACGGCTGACGTGACTGTCCAGATTGATCCGCAGGCAGGGCCAGTTTAGCCGAGCGGCAACCTGCTCGATGTGAGTCGATTTGCCGGTGCCATGAAAGCCTGAGATCAGCACACGCCAGTCGTTGGCAAAGCCTGACAGTATTGCCAGTGTGGTTCGAAAATCAAACAGATAGGACGGGTCGATTTCGGGCACACGCTCGGTGCGTGTTGAATACGCCGGAATGGTCAGATCGACATCCAGGCCAAAGGCCTCTCTTACAGACACCGTCGTGTCGGGCATCATCTGTTGGGCATTAGCGTCGTTTTGGGTCGCGTCGAGCATGAATCCAGTCAATCGTTGAACAAAGGCGTTATCCTACACGCCCTGTACCCTGCTATTGCACGCCTATCATGTGTCACAGCAGAAAAATCGTGAAAAATTTGCGCAGTTGTCTAAAGCTCGTCCGGGGAATAGCCGCCAATCCGTGTTTTTTGTACGGTAACAGTGGCTTCTTTCTACTGACTCCTGTTGTCAAGAGTCCAGTTATCGGAAAATCTTGCAGCCAATTGCGTTGTGGGCCACCTGCAACAGGAATGCATCGTTAACCATGCCGAGTTTTACCGTTTCTACTCAGCCACGACGTATCGGCTTCATGGCCGAGTTAATGGGTGCAGGTAGCCTTGCGCCCATGGTAGAGGCAGCGGTTAAAACGGTGGAATCGCACGGGTTCAGCACGTTGGTCATAGCGTCAGGCGGGCGCGCTGATGAAGAACTGGCGGCCTGGGACACGTTGGCACGCAGCCATTGCGAGGGGTTTCTCGTGTACCCCGATTGCCTGAGCAATGACCAGCTGGCGCGCTTGATCAGTACGCGAAAAAACGTCCTTCTGGCCAATCTCAATGATGTTCAGGTTGGCGCTATCGGTGCCTTGCATCTGCTGGGTCTTGGGCATCGGCAGATCGCCATGGTCACAGGCCCTGTGCACCGCTGTCGGGTGCAACATCGCAGCGAAGGCTTTGTTCAACAACTGCAATCCTACCAATCAGACAACACGGAACTACAAACGCTTGAGGCGGATCTGACCTTTGAAGGCGGAGCCAATGCAATGAATCTGTTACTGACGTCAGATTTCACCCCAACCGCCGTGTTTTTCCATTCCGATCAAATGGCTCTCGGCGCCTTGTCCATCTGCCAGAAAAACCGATTACGTGTTCCCGACGACATCTCGCTGATGGGTTGTGGCGACATTCTCGCCGCATCACAAGCCAGACCCGCGCTGAGCACGATCAATCAATCACTCGCTGAAGTCGGTACTTACACCGCAGAGAGACTGATCAACATGATCAATGGTGTTGTGCGAGAGCCTACTACGGGCAGCACCACCGAACTGGTTAAACCAACTCTGGCACCTCGCTTCAGCGTACTGAACAAACACCGATCTGCCTCGCTGGCAGAAGGTGCTGACAACAACGTCATCAGCGAACGTGAACGCGAATGCCTGCAATGGGCCGCCATGGGCAAGACATCCTGGGAAATAAGCCAGATACTCGGTGTTACGGAAAGCACCATCATTTACCACTTGCGCAACGCAACTCGCAAACTTGATGCGGCCAATCGACTGCACGCTGTCGCCAAAGCACTGAAGGCTTCTATTATCGACTTCTGAGACGTTATAGCCAGGCGAAGGCCTGCGCACACTCATGGTTTTATTACCGGCTGCATGCGGTGACTTTAATGCGCTGTTTGTGTGAATAACGCACACACTCTCTCCACATATCCAAATCGTGACTTGACAACTGGTGGAGACCCTATGCGCGCTTTAAACCAATTTCCTCTGACTTGCACCGCCATGCTGGTAGCAACCACTTTGACACTGTCAGCCTGTGGCAGTAGCGGCGGAGGCGATCCGGCCGCTCGAGCCGATGACGTAGCTGGCACACCGCTATCCGATGTACGCCTGCGAGTATCACTGCCAGCGCGCATGCAAAACCTGACCGACCCCCTCGAGGTTATCGTCACTGCCGGTGGCGACAGTCAACTGATGCAGGGATCAAGCGGCGTCTATGCGCTGACATTGTCGTTACCGGAAAACCGGGAATACCCGGTGTTTCTGCGAGTACAACGACAGTCCGACACGTTGATCATCGCGTCTGCCCAAGCTGAAGTGGTCACCGATGCGCCGGAAATTTCATTTGAGTTGCCACCCCAGCTGTTTACAACAGACTTTGATTCTGACAGCGACGGGTTCACCAATATTGCAGAGCTTGAACGCGGTTCTGAACCGATGACTGTCAGCGAAGATTTTGACGGCGACGGTCTGGCGAATGATTCCGACAACGATGATGACAACGATGGCGTGCGAGATGATATCGATGCATTTCCATTCAATCCCAACGAGTTTATAGATACGGACAATGACGGCCTGGGAGACAATCAGGATCGCGATGATGACAACGACAATATCCTGGACGTGGATGACAAGTTTCCACTCGATGCTAATGAAAGCCTGGATCTGGATCTGGATGGACTGGGCAACAGCGTTGATGACGATGATGATGGTGATGGCACCATTGATCTTGAAGATCCACAACCGTCGAACCCGAACATAACCGGCAACGAAGATACTGACGGAGATGGTCATCCCGATCGAGACGACGCGTTTATCTACGATCCGACCGAGCACAATGATAACGACGGAGACGGAATCGGTGACGTCGCCGATCTGGACGATGACAACAACGGTATTCCCGATGACCAGGACAACTCCGTGGCCGGCATACCCTTTACCTCGCGAGCTCCGGTAATCGATGGCGCTTTCGGTTGGTGGGAATGGCAGGATGCGGCAAGATCGGATAGCCGCGGTAATTACATGAATATTGATCACCTCCTGCACGATGAATACGGCATTCTGGAAGATCAGGACAACCGAGATTACAGCTCATGGCGCGCCATGCACGATGGTGAGTTTCTGTATCTGCTGGTGCAGATCGGTCGCGAGCAAAGCGCTCAGCGCTGGAGCGATTCACCCAATGTCTGGCATGACGACAGCATCGAGGTATTCCTGGATATCGGCAACGACAAGTCCACCACTTTCGGTGACGACGATTACCAGCGGCTGTTTCGCTATCAGGACGATGCGGTCGATGCTCAAGTGGTTGGATCCAACTCGGCGGCGGGCATGATCGCCTCCTATTGCTCAAGCCGCGGCATGGCCACCGACTGGGGCTGGTATACCTACTATGAAGTCAAGATTGATCTGTCTTCCATCGACTTGGGTGTGGGTGAGAAATTCGGTATCGACATACAGTACAACGATGACGACGACTCCGGCTCTCGCGATGCCAAATGGGCCTGGTTCGCACCTTCCGGCGATGATGTGAGCTGGCAGAATCCAAGCCTGATGGGCACGGGCATCCTCGCACCCGAAGTGGTTAATACTCGCCGCGACTAGTAGCACGGTAACGGGGGCGACAAATCAGTTGGCCTTACGCCTGCAGCTGCTCATCTACCGGTATCTGCAAGCCGGTCAGGATATGATTGGTGCGAGCCGCCAGCGATATGATCTGAATCAGTTCGGCATGCTCAGCGTCCGTCATGCCCTGAGCCTTCGCAGCCGCTGTATGGGAATGCACACAATAACCGCAGGCATTTGCGGTAGAGACAGCGACATAAATCATTTCTTTGGTTTTGGCATCAAGCACGGATTCCGTTGCCATCACCGCCTTGACGTCTTGCCAGGTACGCTCAAGCAACGCAGGATCAAAGGCCAGGTAACGCCAGATGTTACCGATAAAATCCGTATTACGCGTTTGACGAATATCATCAAATACCGCTTTGACTCTGGGATCATTTTCGGGGGTTTGCGGTGCGGAAACGGTAGCCATCGGGATGTCTCGAAACGATTTCAGGGCAATCAGTTTATCGCAGCGCCAAACACTCCATTAAGTCATGACGACAAAACTCGGTTATTTCGAGCAGTGGGCGTTTGATTAAGCCGCTATAGTAATAAGCCTGATTTATTCAGGCTAGACACGGCAATCAGCGGACTACGTCATTATCTATCGAACAACTCATGGCAGCGCTTGCCGGTAGGCAGCTTGCCTCAATGCCTAGTCACCTTATCAATGACTGATTCTGCCCCATGAACGAGATCTTCTCACTGGCCGGTGCCAACCTGCTCTCTCCGATTATTCTGAGTTTCGCACTGGGTGTCGGTGCTGCATTGGCTCGCTCTGATCTTGCCATTCCAGAAGCTGTAGCCAAAGGGATGTCTATCTACCTGTTGTTTGCTATTGGCTTCAAGGGAGGCGTGGCTGTCAGCTCGCATGGCGTCGATGCCACCATGATCCTGTCGCTGTTTGCAGGTCTGGTGCTTTCCTTCGGCTTGCCGCTACTGGCGTTTTCCTTGCTGCGGATCATGACCGGCATGACCAACACGGACGCTGCCGCCGTAGCTGCACACTATGGCTCCATCAGCATCGTGACGTTTGTTGCCGGCACCTCGATACTGGAGGGGCGCATGATCGAATCCGAAGGGTATCTGGTCGCCGTGGCTGCCGTCATGGAAGCGCCCGCCATCCTCTCCGCACTGTGGCTGGTTGCTCGTGGTGGCGGTGGCAAGCGGATGGAACCTGAGCTGCTGCGCGAGATCATGCTCAATGGGTCGATCGTGTTGCTGGTCGGTGCGTTCGTCATCGGCGCACTGACAGGCGAAAAAGGCCTGGCCGAAATCAGCCCGTTCATCGTGACACCGTTCAAGGGCGTGCTTTGTCTGTTTCTGCTGGACATGGGATTGATCGCGGGACGAGGGCTGCGCAACATACGCGGTGTACTTGGTGCCGGAGCCATCGGCTTTGCCATCCTCATGCCGCTGCTGGGTTCGATCATCGGGCTGGGAGCGGGCTTGCTGGTTGGCCTGTCGCTTGGTGGCGTGGTGTTGTTGATGGTGCTGTCTGCCTCCGCCAGCTACATCGCAGTGCCTGCCGCCATGCGGGTAGCCTTACCCGAAGCTAATCCAGCGATCTACCTGACGCTGTCACTCGGGGTAACCTTTCCGTTCAACCTTACGCTGGGTATTCCCTTGTATCTGGCAATGGCACAAGTGGCCATGGGAGTCTGATGATGCAAACGCACAATGCCAAGCGCGTAGAGATAGTCATAGAAGCACCACTTGAAAAGCGCCTTACGGATGCACTGATGCAATCAGGGGTCACCGGCTACACCGTGCTACCCGTGCTGGGTGGTTCCGGGCGCTCAGGTCAATGGTCGCGAGAGGGGCAAATAGGCAGAGCCGGTATGGTTACCGTGGTGTGCCTGATCAAGCCTGAGAGGCTGGATACGTTACTGGATGCAGCGTTTACCGTCGTGAGCAAGCACATTGGTGTGGTCAGCATCACAGATGCCCAGGTGCTTCGCGCAGAGCGTTTCTGAAACCTGAAACGAAAAACCCCTCGACCATCCAGCTATCGAGGGGTTAATCGTACTTGACCCGGGCGCGTTGGCCCGGGTGCTAGTGTACTGTGACCTTCCTTATATGGAGGCTCTACATAACCGCTTTATTTCGCGGCCTTGCGCTCTTGAGCTTCCTTGATGACCACGTCTGCCACGTTCTTGGGACAGGCGTTGTAATGGCTGAATTCCATCGAGAACTGACCACGCCCAGACGTCATGGTACGCAAATCACCGATATAGCCAAACATCTCTGACAATGGCACATCGGCCTTGATGCGTACGCCGGTAGCACCAGGCTCCTGCGATTTGATCATGCCGCGACGACGGTTCAAATCACCGATAACGTCACCCACGTGATCTTCAGGAGTGAACACATCAACTTTCATGACAGGCTCAATGATTTGCGGGCCTGCTTTCGGTATGGACTGTCGGTACGCGCCCTTTGCAGCAATTTCAAACGCGAGCGCGCTTGAGTCAACGGCGTGGAATGCACCATCGTTCAGCACGACGCGAAAATCGAGCAATGGGTAACCAGCTAGTACGCCTTCGTGCATGGATTGCTTGAAGCCCTTTTCAACAGCAGGCCAGTATTCACGCGGTACGTTACCGCCCGTCACCTTGGACTCGAATTCAAACCCTGTACCCGCTTCGGCAGGCTCGATGGTGTAATCGATTCGGCCGTACTGACCAGAGCCACCCGACTGCTTCTTGTGCGTGTAGGTGTCTTCGATGGCCTGCGTGATAGTTTCGCGATAGGCAACCTGCGGCTTACCCACCTCTACTTCCACACCGTGGGTACGCTTCAGGATGTCGATCTTGATGTCCAGGTGCAACTCACCCATGCCCATCAGAATGGTTTCACCACTTTCCTCATCAGTCATGACACGGAAAGACGGATCTTCAGCAACCATCTTGCCGATGGCCACACCCAGCTTCTCGGTACCGGCCTTGTCGGTTGGCGATACGGCAATAGAGATGACCGGATCAGGGAATACCATCGGCTCCAGTGTTGCCGGGTTTTTCGGATCAGCCAGTGTGTGGCCGGTCTGAACATTTTTCATACCCAGCACTGCAACAATGTCCCCCGCCTGCGCGGAATCCAGCTCGATGCGATCTTCTGCGTTCATCTCCACGATTCGGCCAATCCTTTCGGTTTTGCCGGTGAAGGTGTTGAGCACGGTATCGCCCTTGGCGATTTTACCCGAGTAGATTCGGATGAAAGTCAGGGCGCCGTAGCGGTCATCCATGATCTTGAACGCCAGCGCACGCAATGGCCTGGAAGCATCGACGATGGCGAATTCGCCAGTCTCTGTTCCTTCCAGATCAACTTCTGGCTGAGGCTTGACTTGGGTGGGGTTAGGAAGATACGCCACGACACCATCCAGCATGGGCTGAATACCCTTGTTCTTGAAAGCGGATCCGCAGAACGTCGGGAACCACTCGAGATCGATGGTGCCTTTGCGAATACACGCCTGCAGTGTGGCGATATCAGGCTCTTCACCTTCGAAATATCGCTCCATGGCCGCATCGTCCATTTCCAGGGCTGTTTCCACCAGTTCTTCGCGATACTTCGCAACCAGCTCGACCATATCGGCCGGGACATCCTCAATGGTGTACGCAGCCGGATCACCGGAGTTATCCCAGACCCAGGCTTTTTGTGTGAGCAGGTCGACGACGCCAGAGAAATCATCTTCGGTACCGATAGGCAGCACCATGATCAGCGGACGCGCTGCCAATACATCTTTGACCTGTTTTACGACGCGGTAGAAGTCAGCGCCCATACGATCGAGCTTGTTGACGAATATGACGCGAGCAACTTCTGACTCATTGGCGTAGCGCCAGTTGGTCTCGGATTGCGGCTCCACACCACCGGACCCACAGAAAACCCCAACGCCGCCGTCGAGTACTTTCAGTGAACGATACACTTCGATAGTGAAATCCACGTGTCCGGGAGTGTCGATAATATTGAAACGGTGGTTGTCCCACTCGCAGCTGGTAGCCGCCGACTGGATGGTTATGCCGCGCTCCTGCTCCTGTTCCATGAAGTCAGTGGTGGCTTCGCCATCATGAACTTCACCGGTCTTGTGGATTTTGCCTGTGAGCTTCAGGATACGCTCTGTTGTTGTTGTTTTACCCGCATCAACGTGGGCGAAAATGCCGATGTTGCGGTAGTTGGAAAGGTCAGTCATCTTGGTGCTCACGCTCTGGGAAAAAAGGCCCGGGTGTCTGCGGTTTGCCGGGCGTTACCTAGCTGAAAACGGACAAGGCACCTCGACGGACGGTGCGGTGGCGGATAGTGGCTACTTGAAAATGCTGAAGAAGCACGGCAAATAGACTCTATTCGGAACCAGCAACCCGACCAGGAAGGTGCCTGACGCGGTAAACCCGCAATTGTACCCAATTATGGGTTGGGCATGTCAGATAGCAAGCCCATTTCACTGGTTATCCGGGTAACAATCGCGTGTCACTCGTCAAGCTTGAGCAAATTCCTGACAATTCCATGGCAGATAACCTTCCAGAAGACCCCTCCAGCCGGCCAAGCGAAAGCCCTGCTGACGCCAGCCGAACCATCGGTGGTTGGATGATCGTCCTGCTCTGGCTGCTGGTTCTCGGAGGCGGCACGCTGCTCGCCCAGCAATGGCTGGACAACCGCGCCGGCGCCAGATCCCCTGTGTGGGTTCCCGGCAGCGACGGAACACTGGGGCTGTCGCTGCAAGCCGATCGATACGGCCAGTACCAGGTCACAGGTAGCGCCAATGGTCAGAACGTCGATTTTCTGCTCGACACAGGCGCTTCGGAAATCAGCATTCCCGGCGAGGTTGCGGAGCGTCTGATGCTGCCACGCGGCAGAGGCTATCCGGTTACCACAGCGAATGGTTCGATCACGGTGTACGCCACCCAACTGGACGAAATCACCATTGGCCCGTTCAGACTCGAAGATGTCCAAGCCCACATAAACCCTTCCATGGACGGCGATACGGCGCTACTGGGCATGAGTTTTCTGCGCCATTTCGAGCTGTTGCAACGATCCGGAGAGCTGACCATCAGCGTTCCTTGAACTACTCTTAATAGAACAATCGGGAACCTTCCGCATAAATCCCGTTCACAACGGCTGTATCGTGCGCGTCGGAATAACGACATTGCAAGAATCAAAGCCGTCCGGTGCTGGCAGCGACACGCCATGTCACGGTAACATTAGAGGTTGTGGGCGAGCCCACGCGGGGTTTAGGGAGTAGGCGGTAGGACGTCATGCAAATCACGATCATCATGGTAGTAACCTACATACTCTGCTGCGCGCGGATTGCAACCGCCCCGTGGAGATACTGGCAGCTGAACGCGCGATACTTCTCCGCTGAAGAAGGCATCTTTTCAAAACTATCTACTGATGCGTTGATACCGGAGCGCTGGCGCCTGCAGCAATCGGTAGACAGCGATTCGCTGCAGCCCATCAGCTTCCCGGTATTCCTGAAACCAGAGTGGGGCCAGAACGCGCATGGCATTCACCGTGCGGACGACCCCGATCAACTGGTCAACCTGCGTACGCGATTGAAGCAGAAGTCGCAACGCTACCTGCTCCAGGAAGCGGCTCCCGGGCAGCGAGAATTTGAAATATTCAGCATAGATTCCAACCGCTCCGATGGCATCCACGATGTCTTCACAGTGACCGAAGCCATCAACAGCAGTGAGCGGTTTCCGATCAACAGCAAATACAACCAGTTCACCCGGTATGCCGACATCACCGCTGAATTTTCAGCGACAGAGCAGACCACCATAGCGGGATACCTGTCACAGATCGGCGACTTCGGCATCAGTCGCATGAGTGTTCGGGCAGACACCCTGGAAGCCCTGGTAGCTGGCGACTTCCATGTCATCGAGATCAACCTGTTCCTGCCCATGCCCATCAATCTGCTCGACGGCAGCTACACCTGGGCACAACGCTGGCGGTTTATCCGCACCGCGATGATGAGCCTTGCGCAAGCCACCAAGATGATCAAGCAACGTGATCAAGAGCAGCCTATCTTTACTCGCATGATGCTGTACGGCCGCCGAAAACGAGCAGCAGCAGTCGCTGGTGCGCACCCGAAGGACATCGCCAAACTTGGCGAACGACATATCCAGTCGTGAAATCCATCAAGGCGCTGATCTACGGCTGGATCAGCCAGAAGTATATGGCTGGCTGCAGTAATTATAATTCGCTGCAGGTTCGCAAGGCCAGCCGTTCCAAGCGGCAGGCACGCGACATGTTTGCCCAGCACGACATACCGCACGCTAAGGGCACGTTATTTCTCAACCCGTGGACTGCTCATCGTTTCGCCAGGGAACACGGCTTCCCACTGTGCATCAAGCCGAACGTCAGCGGATTTTCACGAGGCAGCCATTTTCCAATTACCAACTTTCGAGAATTGTGGAAGGCGGCATTGTGGGTGAAGGTGTGGTGGCCAACCAGCATGGTCGAGCAGTATTTGCTGGGCGCGAATTACCGCGTACTGGCGACACCGGATTCCCTGGTGTCGGTTATTCGAAGGTACCCGCCTTTCGTGGACGGTAACGGCCAGGACACCATCGAACAACTGATCGATGAGGAGAACAGCGTTCGTGAAACCATGGGCCTCTACCCCACCATCTACCCGATAGCGAAATCACAGACCACCATCAAATACCTCGAAGGTCAGGGTAAAACGCTGAAGACGGTTCCCGCTGCAGGCGAGCGCGTGTATACGTTCAATCGTGTTGCATTAGCGCCGGGTGGTGTTGTCGAAATCATCGACCAGGGCAACATTCCTGCGGCCAATCGGGAACTGTTCCTGAAGGTCATCAAGGCATTTGACGCAAAACTGTTTGGCATCGATGTCATCTTTGAAAAAGGCATAGAAACCGACTATCGGGAACAACGCTGCATATTTCTCGAAGTGAACTCCCGACCTTATACGCGGATGCACAGTGTGCCCCGATACGGGGTAGCCGAAAACCTGTCAGAGTTCTACGAAGAAATGGATTCATTGGTCATAGCCGACTCCGATACCTTTTAGCGCATTCCGATTCCCCGAATTGAACACCTGACCCGTTGAGTGCTTTAGCGCCCCGTTTCTTCTATCAGTATCTTGGCGCACACTCCCTGCTGATTGGACTTCTGCCGTTTTTCTTGCCGGTCTATCTGTGGCAACACGGCTTGAACCTGGCCGGATTGTGTCTACTGATTGGTGTATCGGGGTTGAGTTTTGCCAGCGTGCTCGGAATGTGGCAGTGGGTTATCCGGCGCGCGTCTCCACGGGTTCTGATCAACGTGACGTTCTGGCTCGAATTGATTCTCGTCGCTGTGGTGGGGCTGTTCAGCACAGTGCCCGGAGCTGCATTATTTGCCAGTGCTGATGCGCACACTGGTGTATCGGTCAGTGGCGTGTTGATGGCTGCCGCCGCCATCGGTGTTGCCAATGGTCTCTACAATGCGTTTTTCTGGACGACCCAGCGCAGCCTGTTTCTTCAACTACTGGGAGAAAATGATACAGGCAGGCAATACGGCAATTTCCAGATATTCGTCACGCTGTTTCTCAAGGTGGGCATTCTGCTCGGTGGATTTCTGCTAGATACCGGCGGATTTGTCTGGCTGCTGGCGCTTTCAGCGGGCGTCAGTTTTGCCGCAAGTACCTGGTTGTGTAGATTCCCCGCAGCAAAGCCTGCCGCTCAGGAAAACACTGTCACACTGTTCTCAAGCCTTAAGCAACGCGATAGCCACGGCTCAAGGCCGGTGTTCATGATAGACGGATTGTTCCTGTATCTGGAAAGTCACTTCTGGACGTTGTCCCTGTTTCTGGTGGTGCAGAAAGACTACAGCCGGCTGGGAGTGGCTGTGGTTATTCTGGCGCTGGTTTTTGCGGCCGGTTTCTTTCTGATTAAAAACCGCATAGACCAGCTCCCCGTGGAGCGTGTCTACCGGGCCGCTGTGTGGCTGTACGCAGCTTCCTGGCTACTGCGATTCACGCTCGATGGAGATAGCAGCGGCGCAGGCGTGCTGGTGGCACTGGTGTTGATTACGTTCTGTTCGTCGTTCTTCAGATTAGCTTTCAACAAACGGTTTTTCGATGTGGCCCGAAAAACAGGCGCTGTTGAATACCTCCTGATCAAGAGTTACTGCTCGCAAAGCTATCTTGGAGTAGCGTTTATTGCGCTCGGGTTACTACTGCTATTTGCGCCTGTTGCCGACGAGCTCGCATTACAAGTCGCCTACTTGCCTGCGGCCATCCTGTCCCTGGTTTACCTGAAGTACCGAAGACTGTCATAACCGACGTGCTATCCTACTCAAGAATTCAGTCGGAGATAAGATGAGCGAAACCATAACTACCCCCCCTGCGCAGGCAACCCAGACTTTTACGGATGCCGCAGAGGCAGTCAGCTGCCTGATCAAGCTCTACGAGCGAAACACGACCTTCCTCAGCGCTGCCTTTGCCCGCTACCTTGAGGGACAACTCCCGGAAAACAAACACCGCGCCTTCTACCCGGAAGTGCGATTCAGGAACAGCACCTATGCCCGGGTCGATTCTCGCCTTTCCTATGGTCATGTTGACCAACCGGGCGTCTACACCACAACCGTCACTCAGCCCAAGTTGTTCCGTGGTTACCTTACCCATCAGTTAAAACTGCTGATAGACAATCATGATGAGCCGATTGAAATCGCAGAATCCGACGTGCCTATCCCTCTTCACTTTGCATTGGAGTCGGGTTCACCGCTGGCAGTACATCGCCCGCAGAAAATAACCACCGCTCTGCGCGATGCATTCGATGTTCCTGACATCGCTCACGTCAATGATTACATCGTGAACGGAACGCACGAGATTGAGCCCGGACTACCGATGCCTCTGGCGCCTTTTCCGGCACAACGGATTGATTACTCGC
The DNA here is from genome assembly GCA_938016235.1 of uncultured Granulosicoccus sp. Classification (GTDB taxonomy): domain Bacteria; phylum Pseudomonadota; class Gammaproteobacteria; order Granulosicoccales; family Granulosicoccaceae; genus Granulosicoccus. Next base: position 15,271 of record CALLPU010000215.1, read on the forward strand.
TACACCGCTTATTGCATTATTCGGCAACAGCGCCTGAGCACTTCCAGAATTACGTGCTGTTTACCAACTACCAGTTTTACATCGACGAATTCTGCCGCCTGGCGCGTGACAAGATGAAAAGTGGCGACCCGCACTATGAATCCTTTGTGGAGCCCGGCAACGTCATCACGCTCAGTGGTGAGGCGGCGCCCAGTAGTGGTAAAGCACCACCGCGTCAGCCACAAATGCCCGCATACCACCTCACGGCCAATCGTGGCAGTGGTATCACGATGGTGAACATTGGCGTGGGGCCGTCCAATGCCAAGACGATTACCGATCACATCGCAGTCCTCCGGCCACATGCCTGGTTGATGCTCGGACATTGCGCCGGATTGCGTAATTCGCAGGAGCTGGGAGACTACGTACTGGCCCACGCGTATGTACGCGAAGATAAAGTACTGGATGCGGATATTCCCGTCTGGGTGCCTATCCCTGCATTAGCGGAAGTTCAGCAGGCACTGGAAAGTGCGGTAGCCGAGGTCACCGGGCTAGAAGGTTATGAACTGAAACGGATCATGCGAACAGGAACTGTGGCATCCATAGACAACCGTAACTGGGAGCTGCAAGATCAACGCGAACCGGTAAGACGTCTGTCGCAATCACGCGCCATCGCTCTCGACATGGAGTCCGCTACGATCGCCGCCAACGGTTTTCGCCTGCGGGTGCCTTATGGCACGTTGTTGTGTGTTTCTGACAAGCCATTGCAGGGTGAGCTCAAACTGCCGGGCATGGCCTCAGACTTCTACCAGAATCAGGTTGCACAGCATTTGCAGATCGGCATGCTGGCGCTGAGAAAACTCAGCGACATGAAGTCGGAACGACTGCACTCAAGAAAGCTACGCAGTTTTTTCGAAACGGCCTTTCAGTGATCAGACCAGCAAACCGGCGTGCCGCTTAACTGAGCAATCGCCCACTCAGGGCGAGGTGAGCGGCATCCACAAATGACGCGCCGAGATGCATTGATCTCTCCGGTGACCAGCCTACTTCCCCGCGCGGTGAGTCAGCCGTATCCTTGAACGGCATTTCCAGTGTCATGGCCAGACAATCGAAGGTTGCGGCCAGGTTGCTGCTGCAAATGGAAAGATTGGCCTTGCCCGGCGGTGTGCGCGGGTAACCGTGCCGGTATTGAAAGTCGGGGTTGATGATGGACCAGGTACGCTTGAAGGCGTTGAGCTCTTCATCCCGCTGCTCAGTCCAGCCACTGACACCCTCAGTACCGGCAATGAAGTTATAC
>CALLPU010000216.1 GCA_938016235.1 uncultured Granulosicoccus sp.
GTATAGCGCACCGTCTGTTGCCGGAAACAGTTGGGCGAATTCAGCCGGCCCTGTTATCTGCGCCTGGGCCTGTTCGTCGCGGATATGCAAGCCGTGATCAAGCAATGTCTGCTGCATTCGTTTAACGGCTTCGAGTTTATCGGCTTCTTTCATGGCCATGGCCGGTGCATTGACAAGGCTTAATAGACGTTCGTGTACCACACCCTCAGGCAGGGATTGTTCTGAACCGCTGCGATCCTGCGCGCACACATAAACGGTGGGGTTGTGGGTCAGCCGTTGATGCGTGAACACACTGTCAAATTCATCGTGGTAATCATCGCCAAAAAACACGGTGTGGTGAGCCAGTGAAAAGCCAGACGTTCTGGCAACCTGGCATTGCGTCACTGCAGATAGTGAGGCCTCCTTGCGCACACTGCAGGATTTTCTGACAGCCTGACCCAGCAATCCTGTGGCCAATGCCTGAGTATCGCCGTTAAAGACAACGGCATCCGTTGGCAAGGTTTCTCCCGATCCCAGCGTAACGGCACTGACGCGACCTCGCTGTGTGTCGATGCGCTCAACGGCTTGTCCGTAGCGGCAATCAACGCCCATGGATTCAACAGTGCGAGCAAGCGTTTGTGCCAGAGCCTGCATGCCGCCCTCAACCAGCGAGACGCCGGCGCGTTCCACGTGGGCAATCAGCATCAGGGTGGCGGGAGCCTTGAAAGGCGAGCTCCCACAGTAAGTGGCGTAACGCGCAAACAATTGCTGCAATCGAGGGTCATCAAAGTGCTTCGACAGGTGATGCCACAGGCTGACGAAGGGTTGTGTATTCGCCATATCAATCATGCCTTTCAGGCCGCCACTGAGACTCAGGCCAATGGGATTGGGTCGCTGAGCGCGCATGAAGCTGGCATCGAGTGTGTTGAATATGGCTTCGCTACGCTCGGCGAAGCGTCGATAATTGTCTGCATCCCGGCTCGACGCAAATTGCGTGATCGCATCCATGGACTGATCCACGTCAGTAAACAGATCCAGTGCGCTTCCGTCCAGCCAACTGTGCCGCGCGAGCAGGCTGGCTTCGTGCAAGTTCAGGTGTTCGTCCAGTTGCAAACCCGCTCGCGCAAACAGTGCTTCAAATACCCAACGCATGGTGAATACGGTAGGGCCAGCATCGATTGCCTGTCCGGCCACCTGTACCTGTCGCATCTTGCCGCCTGGTGCCGTGTGACGCTCAACCAGAATCACCGGGATGTTGCGGGCCTTTAACGCCAGTGCTGCCGACAATCCGCCAATGCCTGCGCCGATCACCACAACAGGAGAAGAGGGTCGGTTTGCTTTCATGGCAGATGATTGTGATTGATCATGGTGTGGGTCAGCGTCGTTCTACCTGCACCTGAATCTCAGTGGCAGGGCGTGTGGTGAGTCTTGCTACCGGTCTGATGTCTTGCAGATTGCGCGTGTGGAATCGGTACCGCTGCGCAAGCCTTGCGATTATAAGCACCGCTTCAGTGGTGGCAAAAGAGGCTCCCACACACACCCGCGGGCCCAGACCAAACGACATGTGAGCGCCGACATCGCCCTGACGTGGGCAGTCGGTATCGAAGCGTTCAGGATCGAAACGGTCTGCGTTTTCCCACAACAACGCGTTGCGGTGTGCCGTCCACGGTGAAATCATGATCATCGCGCCGCGTTTCACACGCTTTCCTGCGATGGTAGTTGCCTTTAGCGCAACGCGGGGTATGAACGTGATAGGCGGGTACAACCGTAATACCTCTCTGAACACGTTGCGCACGAAAGGGAGCTGTCGGATATGTTCGAATTCAACGGCCTCGCCTCCGGTGACGGCGTTTACATCTCTGGCGATGCGATCAGCCACGGCAGGTTGCTGACTCAATACAAAAAATACCCACGTCAGCACGCTGGCAGTGGTTTCGTGTCCAGCCAGAAAAAAAACGCCAATCTGATCGATCAGTTCCTCGCGTGTGAAAGGCTTGCCGGTGTCTGCGTCCCTGGCTGCGATAACAGCCGCAACAATGTCATCCATGGCATCGGCGTTACCGGCAAGTCGAGGGTCAAGCAGCGTGCCTATATGGTGCCGAATGCGTGCACATGCAGCAACTACGGCAGCGGGTTGCTCAACAGAGGCCCAGGGCTTGCCGAATATCAGTTGCCGGAGATTGACACTGGCAACGCTGCGTTCGAACAACAGGAAATCATCGAACACATCACGAGCAATACTCGAACTCAGGGTTTGTGAAAAGATGGTTCTGCAGATGATGTCCGCCGTCAGATGGCTCATCGCCAGATCCAGAGAGAAATCACTGCTGGCCTCGGCGTGCTGGTCCAGCAGCGCTGCGTAGTCGTCCACGGCTCCAACCATCGAATGAAATGCCGTATTGATCCGCATGTGTGAAAAGGCCGGATCGATCATCTGCCGTTGTCGCCTCCAGGTGTCGCCGCTTGAGACGAACAGAGAGTCGCCCACCAGGCCTTCCAGGGCGCCCACCATCAGATCGTTTTTGGGAAATATTGCTTCACGATCAGCGAGGACCGTCCGGCAAAGTTCAGAATCGTTGATCAGCAGGATAGAGCGCCGTGAATAACCCAGCCAGGTTAACGGTTCTCGATAGGCCTCTTCAGGCACCAGGCTCAACAAGTCACCATCACCCTGGCGCATGACACGCAGCAGCGAGCGCAGTGGCGATCGGGGAGTGGGCGCCGGGGGCCGGTAGAGAGGTTTGACGGGCATGGCGAGCGGGGTCTGGACTACTGGCGGTGATGCGGCTTCAGTATACACTTGGGTGATATCAAAACGGTTCCAGCCTCGATCTTGTTCACCCCAGCCAACGGCTCAAAACACGTCAAAACGGTGCTGCTAACTCTGGGACGGTTGCCCGTTGCACTGGAAATTGCGCGCGCGTTCAAGGCACAGGGATGGCGAGTGTTGGTGGCTGAAACCATGGCCTGGCATCAGTGTCGCCTGTCTGATGCCGTGTCTGCCTGTTTTGTGGTTGAGTCACCGGTTAACGATCGCGAACGCTATCAACAACAATTGCTGGACATCATCATCAGCGAAGCCGTGTCGTGTGTGGTGCCTGTCTCTGAAGAAGTGTTGTATGTGGCCGGGTTAAGAGAACGGCTCCCCCGCACGGTGTCTTTGCTATGCGCGCCTCAGCGCGTTGTGGAACTATTGCACGACAAGGGTCGGTTTGCACAGTGGGCAATGACTGAGCGGCTGGCGGTTCCCGAGACAGCGCAGGCAGACAGTCTCGATGCGCAACAGCTGATGGATCATCACGCGTATGTCATCAAGCCGCGTTTATCGTGTTCAGGAGTCGGCGTGCAATTTGGCGCGCCAGGCGATAGGCCTGCGGCATCTGTCATCAACGCTGAGCATGTGGTGCAGAGGCAACTGACGAACAGTCAATGCAGCTGTTTTGCCATTAGTGTCTGCGGTGAGTGCCGTGTCATCGTTGCCTACCGAAATCTGCTTGAATCCGGTTCTGTGGGTGTGCGGTTTGAACGCATATCCACACCCGCTGGCGTGGCTGAATTCACTCACGCCGTTGTGTCAAAGCTGCACTGCGATGGCATGATCTCATTCGATTTCATGCAAGACTCAGCAGGGCAGTGGTGTGCCATCGAGTGTAATCCCAGAGCTACCAGCGGCCTTCACTTTGTTGAGGGTAATGAGATTGTGGCGAGCCTGCTGGCTATGATACCGCCGGAGCAGGCTCAGGCGGAGGATGCTGCTGGCAATCAGCAGCTTGCGACAAGCGCATCTGGACTCTTGCCGGTGGAAACTCGCCGGCAGGAATTCTGGTCAGCGTTAACCACGACTGAAGGTGATTTGTTCAAAGGCAAGATCCGGATACACCTGTGGAAACAGTTGTTGTCTACGCGTGACGTCAGCTGGTCTGCCGCTGACTGGAAGCCCTGTGTGCTGATGCCGTTTGCAACCTGGCGTTTATTGTGGATGGCTATTCGTCAACGTAAACCCGTATCGCAAGTTGCCATGCTGGATGTTGGCTGGTATCGCCGGCACAGTAGCGCGGCAGACAGGTTACCGGGCTCTGAGCTGCCTGATGTTGAAGTGACATTGACAGACGAGATGCCAATGGGATGTGTCGCACTCGTGGAGTCAGTGACGTTCGGCTCGGACGGTTTGCGTTACCGCAGACTGAATGCGGCTGAACAGCTCACACGATTCCATGCCGCGGTTTATGTCAGTGCTCACGCGCAAGGTCATCTGGTAGGCATATACGTGCTGGATCGGCGGCAACTGGTTTTAGGTGAGCAGCCTTTGACCGGCTTCTATCGAAGCATACTGGCCGTGGCGCCTGAGTGGCAGGGGCGGGGTGTGGGGCAGCGCCTGACCGACGCTGCCATGGTCTGGCTGGACGAACAGGCATTGGCGCTGAGTGAACCGGTTCTGTCGTACGGCTGCATTGATGCCAGCAACACGCGTTCGGTAGCACTGCTGCACAAGCAAGGTGCGCAATGTATTGGAAAATTGAGTATGTACATGATGTATCGACAATGGCCCCAGGCGTCGACGCATCTGAGTGTGGTCAAGCATGATCAAGAGCAACAAGCGCTGCTTGCAGCCAGCCACGCTGACAGTCAATGCCGGGACGAGACGCCCAGTGCCTTGCCAAGGCTGGCATTCAAAGATCATCACGGTACCCGCATCAGCGCGTGTGCAGGCGTCAGCGAATTTCGTATAGTTGACATGGGGTTCTGGCTAACCTGGGTAACACGGCTGTGTGTCAAACCATGGCCGCCAGCCCGCAAGCGATTCAACCCTGAGCGTTTTCAGGCGGTGGTTTTCAGCAAGATAGCCGTACGACCGGGCTGCGAAGCCGATTGGTCCCGGTTTGTCAGCGCCGTTTTGGCGCACCATGGTGTTCATTTCGGTACTGTGTACCCGAATCCGCATACGCAGCAGTTCCGAAAGGTACTCCGATCCGGTTTGCTTGATCGCTGGTGCCATTCTTCGACTGGCTCCATACAGACCATGGCAAAATTACATACGCCGGCTGTTACGCCACCGGCACAGTCGTCAGTAACCGATCTTGCAGAGCTGGGTAGCCGGTGCCACAACCTGTACCCTGTGGATACCTGACGTATTACAAGTAACCCAACAGGGATACGCCGGCAACTGCTATGGTGCATGCTGACGTTCCGCTTATCAAGAGTCAGATCATGGTTGATTCATCCAGCACTGACAATCTCGACAGGCCCGATCTCAAGCGTCGGCTGACATCGATCGAAAAGATCAAGGCCAGGTCAGAAGACCTTATTGAACGTTCCAAACAGCAAGTGAAGCAATCTTCAAGAGTCACTGACTACAGTGCCGAGGTACTGGCGGATATTCACGACAAGCGGCGACGGTAGCCAGTACACTCGGTATCAGCTGAATGACTTGCGCACCGCATCGAGTAGCGACTGCGGTAATGGCTCAACATAAGGTACGGCAGTCTCAAAACCCCACACGGGCCTTGGCCAGTTCGGATCGTCACTATCTCTTGCAACCACATGGCAATGTAACTGGGATACCACATTACCCAGCATGGCCACGTTGACACTTTTGCACGCAGTCACTTTCTGTATCACTCGGCTTGCCTGATTGACGTCTGCCATGAATGCATTACGTTGTTCGTGAGTCAGATCATGCAATTCATTGATATCCGGTTGCACAGGAACCAGAATCAACCACGGCCAGCGGCTATCGTTCATCAACAGAATCTGAGAGCAATCCGTGAGGCAGACCGGCAAGGTATCGGCAACGAGAGCAGGGTGGAGGGTCATGGTGTGTTGGTGGCAGGTTCGTTGTTCAGGTAATCGATGATCGTGCGCAAGATCGCCCGGCGTGGAAAGTAATTTCGATTGATCAGCGTGCGTGACAGTAACGGTAGCCGGTGCTCGACAGGTAAGGCTATCGCCCAATGATCTGCCTTTACGATCGCCAGCAGTTCACTGTTGGGCAGTATGGCGTGCGGCAGCAGTACCTGGCTGTCGTTATGTGGACTGAATCGGGCTAATTTGTCGTAGGAGGATCGTAGCACCCATGACACTTGTTCCCGATTTGGTGTGGCAGCAATCGATGCATAGCGAATATGCCGGGGGAGTGGATTTTCCTGTAACCATTGCTGCCTGAAGTCTGTGGAAAGTTCGCGTATCGCCAAACCATCTCCTGATCCGCTACCCGGCAGTGGTGCATACTGCAGCAGGGTTCTTGCCAGCCATGAGGCATTGTCCGCCAGCGGCGATCCTCCGACAACGCCGGCGTAGCTCACCAGGGCGGCAACATGAGCATGGGTGTCGGGATGATTCACCAGCATGTGCATGACATCAGCGCAGCCCTTGGAATAGGCAATGATGTTAACGGGCGCACCGGCAGTGTTGGCTTCATCCAAAATACTCTGCCGCAATAACGATGCAGTGTAGCTGCTTCCTCGGCGTCCATTACCCCACGCAATCTCGGTGCAGTAGCCTTCTGCATCCAGGGCGCGCCTGGCCATGAGAAAGGGCGCGACAATCGCAGACACGGAGTCGCCCAGTAAACCGGGCACGATCAACGTGCAAGTGGTCTTGTGGCTACTGGCGGCAGGTGTTGCTGGCTGACGTTCAGCCGTTGTTTCGGGTAACAGAAACAGCTCAGAGTGAATGGGCTCTTGATCAGCCTCGCGCAGTGCACGGTAGCGTGCAAAGAATCGCTGCCGGCAATCTGTTGTGTTGGGTTCGGTAGGCTCTGGCATGGTCAGCGACTCTTCAGTGCAAGGCAAGGCGCTGAGACAAAACTCTCAAACTCCGGCTGTGTAAGGGATACAGCGTACTTCCCCGCGACTGGATACGATAGTACCCTATAAAAATCAAGTTGAATTCTCGGGCAAATCTCTTAGCTCGAAATGTGGAATCGATAACGAATGAAAGACCAACAATTACCTGCTGAGCCTGTTGATGCTGATGATGCTCAACAGCATCGTCAGCGCCTGCAAAAGTTGAGTCGGCTGATGGATACCTCTATCCGGCTACCCGGTGGTTACCGGATTGGCTGGGATGGGATCATCGGTCTGGTGCCTGGTATTGGGGATGTGGTGGGCATGGGGATCTCTTCCTATATCGTCCTGGGTGCTGCTCGTGCCGGGGCAAGCAAGTTGACGCTGGTAAGAATGATACTGAATGTGGCGATTGAATCTGTTGTCGGCGCCGTACCCATCTTAGGCGATATTTTTGATCTGGTGTTCAAGGCCAACAGCCGGAACATGACACTCCTGGAGAAACAACTCCAAGCCCCGGAAGAGACTAGCCGTGGCAGCCGAATCGAGCTGATCGTGATGGCCGTTATTGTCGGTTTACTGCTGTTGCTGGTGTTGTGGATTGTGGTGCGTGTTCTCGGCGCGTTATTCAGCTCCATTTTTTAAGCGAGCTAGTACATCAAGTCGTTGGCCGTACACAAGAATGCCATCAGAGGCGAAGCGGTTTTCATCAACTTGGCGACTTGTTTGTGGAAGTCCTTCTCCGTGACAGCGCTAACGGGCAACGGGCACGTGGCGATAAAGTCCTTTCGCTTCAGATCGTCAATCAGGGCATGATCTGGTGAAAATCCCTTGGGTGCCCGCTTGAGTGAATCTCCGGCCAACTCCAGCTCGGATCGCCCGGTCACTTTTCTCTTCACACTGGACCATTCTTTCGGGTGTTCATCGATTAGGGTACGGATAGCTTTCAGGCTGTCTGCATCCGGGTGCCAGATGCCGGCTCCGAAAAACACTTCCCTGGGTTCGATATGTACATAGAATCCGGGTGCATGCACATCCTTGGCTCGCACGTGCCGAAAGTGGATGCCGATATTGGTTTTGTAAGGTGTCTTGTCTGCACCAAAACGCGTATCACGATACACCCGCATCAGGGAACCGCCCACTTTCTTCGGGCTGGCTTCAAAATACGGTGAGATCTTGTGTAGAGCGGGAGCCATGGCTTCAATGAAGCTCAGTGCCGGGGTTCGGACCTCGTCCTCGTAGCGCTGCTTGTTGGCGTTGAACCAGTCGCGATCATTGTGTTTGGCAAGCGCTCTCAGGAACGTCACGGTTTTTTTGGAAAACATGTGGAAATCCTTCCGCAAAGGTCTGAAAAGCAAGTGTCCAACAGATACGCATTGACTGCAACTGATCCGCCTTTAAAAAGACCGGGTGCACTACAATGGTGGTGTCCGTTGATGCGCCGTCCCCGTTCCATGTCTCCACTTTCAATCGGCTACTTGCTGATGTTGCTGGCATTTCTGTGTTTTGCAGCAATGGATACCACCGCCAAATGGTTGGTGACGGCAGCGGTGCCTGCCTTGCAGGTTGTCTGGTTACGCTATCTGGGCCATTTCATCTGCACGGTCGCTGTGTATGTGCCCCGACACGGTTGGCAAATCAGCCGATCCAACAGGCCGAGCCTGCAGGTACTGCGAGCGTTGTTTTTGCTCAGCGCGACCGCCCTTAACTTCACGGCTCTGCAGTATTTACCGCTGACAACCACCATCGCCATTTTCTTTGTAGCGCCGCTGACGGTGTGCCTGCTCAGCATTCCCATCCTGGGTGAAAAAGTGGGAATCAAGCGACTCATGGCTGTGTTCGTGGGTTTCCTGGGGGTGCTGATCATCGTAGAGCCGTGGAGTCAGCGGTTCGACCCCTATGCGTTGCTGGCTATTTGCGCCATGCTGTGCGCCAGTGGCTATTTCGTCATGAGCCGTGTCATTGCCGGCGTTGACTCCAATGCCACGGTACAGTTTTACGTGTCGGGCGTTGCCACCGTGTTGATTGCCCCGGTGGCGTTTTACGTCTGGCAATGGCCTTCGAACTGGCAGACCTGGTCGTTGGCAGCACTCATTGGCACGCTGGGCATGTTAGGCCACTCCGTACTCACTCGCGCGCATCAGTTGGCCGAGGCTTCGGTGCTGGCACCAACGGTATACTCGCAAGTTGTCTACATAGCGATATTCAGTTGGCTCGTGTTTGGCGAAACACCCAACCTGCAGACCATTGTGGGCACCGTTATCATCGTGGCCAGCGGTTTGTTCATCTGGTTCCGGGAACGGCAGCTGGAAGCGCCAGGCTAACGCAGCAAAACCTTGTCCAGCATACGCGTGCTCAACAGGCGTTTCAGAATACCGGCAACGTGCGTAGGAGTTGTTACATAGTACCGGGGCCGCGGCTTATCGCTTTCCAGTGCATGAATCAGCTTTTGCGTGACAGCGCTGGCAGGCAGTTCGAATCGATCCTTTTTGGCGCTGGGTGTATACAGGCGTGGCCGCAATTCATTTTCATAACGCGCGCGTTGTGCTGAACCCTGCCAGTCAATCCATCGCTCGAACTGTGGAATTGAATTCTCCCGAATCCGCGTGCGTATCGGACCGGGCTCAATCAGAATGATGTGTATGGGGGTATCGCTGAGCTCCAGCCTCAGCGTATCACTCAGGCCTTCCATGGCAAACTTGCTGGCGTTGTAGGCGCCCCGAAACGGCAGGGCAGCAAACCCCAGTACCGATGAACAATTGATAATCCTGCCTTGCCCTTGTTGTCGCATGGCAGGCAACAGGGCATTGATCAATTCGAATTGCCCGAAAAAATTGGTTTCAAACAGATGGCGCAGCGCATCGCGCGACAGGTCTTCGACCAGGCCAGGAATCGCAAATGCGCCGTTATTGAAAAGAGCGTCGAGCTTGCCGTGTGTCAACGCCAGCACCTTATCAGCACCCGCCGCAACACTCTCGGGTGACGCGTAGTCCAGCACGAAGCTTTCCAGCCCTTCATCCTCAAGGCGTTTGCAATCCTCCGCCTGCCGGCACGTAGCGAATACGCGCCAGTTGCGACTGGCCAGTGTTCTGGCTGCATCGAGCCCAATGCCCGAAGAGCATCCTGTGATTAGAATGGATCGCTGAGTCATGCAAACGACACTGGTGTGAGTGGTAAACGAGCAGTTTACCTGCTTGCCAGTGCGTGGATGGGAATAAACCGGGTGATCAGTGCGACTTCATGGCCGCAGACTGGCGTTCTCTTGCTGCGCGACACATTCACGAGGGAACAAAGACAGAAGGAAAGTGCCGTAGTCCTTGAGCAGATAGTGCTTTCTGATGAATGCTTTTCTTGCCTCGCGTAGTGCCGGATCATCGTCGTTAAGCGCTTGCAACAGAGCTTCATCCAGCTCGGCGTGCGAGTCGGCAGGTGCCTGATAGATCAACTCGAGCAAAGGATCATCGAAACCGGTTGCCTCGGAGTGAACCACAACGGGTAAACCGATGTTCATGGCCTCCAGCACCACACTGGGAAACGGGTCTTCTCGCGAGCTCAGGTACAGGCAATCTGCGGCGGCATACCAGGGTGAGACGTCGGAGGTAAAATCAATGACATGAAGCTGAGTTGCCAGTTTTTTTCGAACGGTTTTCTTTAACCAGCGACTCATGGCGCGATTGCGCTTTCCCACCCAGCAAAAATGCACGTCAGGGTGTTGCTGATGTAATCTCAAAGCCGCATTGACAAACAGATCAAATCCCTTGCGTTCATCAGCATACCCAAGGTTCAATACCACTTTTGCTGATTCAGGCAGGTTCAGTTCTTGTCGAATCGCTTTCCTGTCACTGGAAGAGACAGTGATCGTTTTATACAAACCCTGTGGGCGTATGGACACAGCGCTGCTGATAACGGGTTCAAATGATTCAAATCCTGCTTTGACGTGAGTGGATGGAAACACAATGTGATTGGCAAGATGGGCTATCTCGTTGATCTGTGTCTGCAGGTTGAAGTTGCGGATCAGTGCGGGCATTTCATGCACGAGTGATACGCTGTGCATCCTTGCCTTGCGAGCAGCGGGTAGAAGGTCTCCTGTTACGCTGGTGTTGAACAGCGCGTACTGGCAACCGCAGTTGTTGAACCAGGCTTGCAATTCGTCGTGCTTGATGGTGTTCAGTAGCGTGACCGAGGCGATTGCCTGGTACTGCTCCAGCAGCGCCCCACCGCTTTTCAACAGAACCTTAACCGGAACATGAAGCTCTTCGGTGAACAAGCGAGCCAGTGACAGTAACAGCATTTGCGCGCCGTTCGCGTGGGCATCGTGTCCAACCAGCAGCAGGGATGGCTTGACGGATGTGTCCTGTTTTTGCGTCAATGCCCGGTAAGTAGCATTTAAATACGCATGCCCGTAGTGCACGTCGGGTTCGAGGTACGCAGCTTCTGCCCATTCGTTCCAGGCATTGATGAATACCATGGATTCATCAGCGACCGGGTGATTCTTTGCAAATTGAATGGCACCTGACAACCACTGATGGTATGCCTCTGGTGAGGAGCCTTGAAAGGTCACACCGCGACCTTCACGCCTGGCATCGTTATCCCATGAAGGGGATACGGTTTTCACGAGAGGGTAGGCGGGTGCCGGTTCATTCAATGACTTGTTGACGACGTCCTGATAGTTGCGTATCTGGCCAGCGTAGTCGGGGTCGAACATCGGGTACTCGTGATTGCGACGTCGAATGTCACGAGATACCTTGTGCGGTGGAAA
>CALLPU010000217.1 GCA_938016235.1 uncultured Granulosicoccus sp.
TTGTCGACACCGTGGCCAGATTCTTCACCAGTTGACCTGGACATTATGTAGCGAGCTGCCCATCTCAAGAACGTGGGTTATGATCGAGTGGGTACCCCAATCACAGTGGGCCGTTCGGCTTATTCGATGACAGCGGGTGTGCTGCTCTCTGACATTTTCCGCAAGATCAGACGAGGCGAACTAGCTCGCAGGCGCCCAGACCCCCGAAAATGCTTGTAGATCTTCAGGTGTGAGGCGTCCTTTCGCATAGAGCTCGTCGAGTGCCGTTTCGTCCAGCTTCTGGGGCTCCCCGGCTGCATCGGTATACACCCACTCCCCATAGATAGCCATCAGGAACAAGGTTTCCAGCAAATCACCCACCCGAACCGCCTGGTCTACAGCGAACGATTGAAGATCATCGATGGTTAAGGGCACTTGACGCTTGTCGTATTCTCCGCGCAGGTAAGACGAGATTCCCTCATCCCACAAGGGATTGGCCGGTTCTGGTTGCATGTCGTTTCACTGGTGGTTGGGTTCTGTGATGACCCGATGGTGCAAGCTTGTTGCCAGAACAACTCAAGGCATGACCACTACGCGCCCAAACTGTGCGCTAGCGCGGAAAACGAACATCAATCAAGCGTTAGTCGCGCTTCAAACCCACCAACAGATACACCACTCCAACAACACCCATGCCCCACACCCACCAGGGTGTTCCTGCCTCTGAGCTTATCAAATGCGCGCTGGATAATAGTGCAGCAGCCACAACCAGCGCTGCTCCACTGATCGTTCTACGCAGGGCCTTACTGCTACCACTGCCCGCTGGGGAGGGTGAACCGGAGAATCCGGCAGAGGAAGGCACCATGCCCTGGGACAGAGACTGGTTCTGCAGGCGAAGAAAATCATGCACCAGCATCGGCATCTCAGGCATGGCTTTGAGTACGGCTGGCGCTTGCTCGACAAAACGCTTCAACACGGTTTGCGGGTTATTGCGCCTGACGACCCAGCGTTGCAGAAAGGGTTTTCCGGTGGCCCAAAGGTCCAGATCCGGGTACAGCTGTCGCCCAAGACCCTCAATGTTTAACAGGGTTTTCTGCAGCAGGACAAGCTGCGGTTGAACTTCCATCTCGAAGCGTCGGGCTACGTGGAACAGTTTAAGCAACACGTCGCCAAATGAGATTTCTGACAGTGGCTTGTCGAATATCGGTTCGCAGACAGCTCGAACGCCAGCTTCCAGTTCACTGACGCGTGTATGCCTGGGCACCCAGCCGGAATCAATATGCAACTGTGCAACCCGGCGATAATCCCGTTGGAAAAACGCCAGCAGATTCTCACCGATATAACGCTGATCTTCATCAGTCAGCGATCCCACAATGCCAAAGTCCACGGCAATGTACTGCGGATGATCAGGATTTTCCGTTGACACGAAGATGTTGCCGGGGTGCATGTCAGCGTGGAAAAAATTGTGTTCAAACACCTGGGTGTAAAAAATCTCCACACCGTGTTCAGCCAGCTTTTTCATGTTCATGCCTACCGCTTCCATGGCGGCGATATCACGAATGGGAATGCCGGAAATACGCTCCTGCACCATGACGGTATTGCGGGTGTACTCCCAATAGATCTCCGGGATGTACAGGGTGTCGGAGTTTTTGAAATTATTGCGCAGCACCACCGCATTGGTGGCTTCCGCCACCAGGTTCAATTCGTCATGAATGGTTCTGTCATATTCTGCCACCACTTCACGCGGTCGCAAACGCTGGCCGTCCCGCAGCGCCCAGGCTGCCATGTCAGCCAACACGTACATCAGACTGATATCCCGATCTATCGTACTCTTGATACCCGGCCTGAGAACTTTGACCACAGCCGACGTACCATCATGGAGTTCTACGCCATGTACTTGTGCGATTGAGGCAGACGCAATTGGCGTATCTTCAAAATGCTTGAAAACAACGTCTATGCGTTCCTCCAACGCACTTTCGATCTCACGTCGGGCAACCTCACTTGAAAAGGGCTTGACCTTGTCCTGCAGCACGGTAAGTTCATCACCGATATCGTCCGGTAGAAGATCCCGCCGCGTGGACAGCACTTGTCCCAGCTTGACGAAAACCGGGCCCAGCTCTTCCAAAGCCAGCCGTATGCGCACACCGCGCGGCAGCGTACGGGTTTCCCGATGGAGCCAACGCGTGGGTGACAACACGAACACATGCTGCAAGGCACTGGCTGGCGTCTGATCAAGAAACAGTTTTTCCAAACCGTATTTGACCAACACGTGCTCTATGCGCGCAAACCGGGCCAGGCGATCTAACAAACGCCTTCTCCTGATGGCTTGTTGCGGGCCTCTTCAATCTTCTTGATACGCGCATCGAGTCGATCAGCACTGGCACGAAGCTCGTCCACATCGAGGCAAAAGGCCCTCACCTGCGATACTGGCGCGAGTAGTTCGACCTCTTCCTGCAGGTAGTCTGCCGTGTTCTGCCGAAGGGCATTTTGTGTTCGCTGCATCCAGTCGCCGACCGCGCTGGTCACGATACCCGCTCGATGAACCACCGTATCTCCCAACAGGGGCGACAAGAATTCTTCCCAGTCCGGATCCAGATCGGCAAGAAGCTCCTTGAGCTGCTGCCCGACGCCTATGTCCCCTTCGATGGTGACATCACCGCGATACAAGGCATCATTACCGCCGGCCAGCGAACGCAGTGCGTTCAAAGAACCGGTTAACGTGGTGTCAGCAGCAGAGTCAACACTGCCAGGGAGAAATACCTGACCATCAACGATGGACACAACAACGCCAAGCGCAGGGCTTGTCACGTTGATGGCGATGACTTTTCCGTCAAGCGCCGCAAGCCTTGACCGTGTATCCGGATCCAGCGTCAGCAGCGCTTCTATGCCTCGTTCAATGGCAGCACGAAAAGGGAAAGGTAGGTCCATGGTTCAGTCTAAGCGTTCAATGTCAGACTTTATAGCCCTTGTGCAGCGCTACCACGCCGCCCGTGAGATTGTGGTAGGCGGTTTTCATGAATCCTGCATCACCCATCATGTCTTTCAGTGTGTCTTGATCGGGGTGCATGCGAATGGACTCAGCCAGATACCGATAACTGTCAGCATCGTTCGCAACCAGTTTTCCCATCAACGGCAACGCTGAGAAGGAATACGCATCGTAGGCTTTGCTCAGAAGCGGTAGTACCGGTTTTGAAAATTCAAGCACAAGCAGACGCCCGCCCGGCTTCAACACTCTATTCATGGAAGCCAGTGCCTTGTCCTTGTCTGTGACGTTTCGCAGCCCGAAGGCGATGGTTATACAGTCGAATGAATCGTCGGCAAACGGTAATACTTCGGCGTTGGCCTGGGCATAGTCAATGTTACCGACCAAGCCTGAATCGAGTAGTTTGTCTCTGCCTGTGCGCAGCATGGAAGCGTTGATGTCTGCCAGCACCACCTGGCCTTTCTGTCCGACACGCCGGGAAAACTGCGCTGCCAGATCACCTGTACCACCCGCGATATCCAATATACACTGGCCCGGGCGAACACCGGCCTGATCAATCGTGAAGCGCTTCCATACCCGGTGAACACCAAACGACATCAGATCGTTCATGACATCGTATTTGGCGGCAACGGAGTCGAACACTTGTCCGACCATGCCAGCCTTCGCGTCGCTGTCGACGCTCTGATAACCAAAATGTGTTTTGTTGTCGCTCACGCCCTGCTTACCTCGCCCGGCCCCTGATGGATCATTCGGTTCAAGAAGATTGCCGACTCTTGCCAGCTGCTTCAAGCTTGGCCAGATAGCGTTGCCAGTTCTCCTCATAATGTTTTCCCAGGCCGTGCAGGTAGTCCCACGTAAACAGCCCTGAATCATGTCCATCATCGAAAATGATCTTCAACGCATAGTTGCCACTGGGTTCCAGCGCCGAAATGCCCACTGATTGTTTGCCCGTCTGCAAGACCTCCTGGCCTGGTCCATGGCCCTGAACCTCTGCCGATGGTGAGTGAACCCTCAGGTATTCGCACGTCAGGTTGCACTCATAACCGTCATCAAAATGTAATTCCAGAACCCGGCTTTTCTGGTGAAGTTTGATATCAGTCGGTCTGGGCATAATCAATTACTCTTTAAGGCGTACTGGATAGCGGTCTGCTGTTTATTCACACAGAGTCGTGGCTAGTGGGTCGTGCGGCTAGAGAATGTACCGGCTCAGGTCAACATCCTGAACCAGGTCACCCAGATGACTGTCAACGTAGTCCGCAGTGACGCACACGGTAGTACCTCCTTTGTCGGACGCTTCAAAAGAGGCGGTCTCCAACAAGCGTTCCATCACCGTATGCAATCGCCGCGCACCGATATTCTCGGTGCTCTCATTAACTTGCCACGCCACCTCGGCAATACGTGACAAACCATCGGAGGTGAATTCCAAAGTCACGTTTTCGGTACCCAACAAGGCAATG
>CALLPU010000218.1 GCA_938016235.1 uncultured Granulosicoccus sp.
CGAGTAGACGGATGGCCATGTTCAAACGGGCATCCATTTCCGCACCTATGCTCAAAGGACTCATCGCTGTTATCACTAGCGCCAAGATAAAATTTTTCATGGTTTCTGCTCACCTGACTCCACAACCAGACTTGTCGCGCAATTGCTGTGCAAACGCGTCCTGCGCATCAAGGTAGTCGAAGCGTGTCGATATTGTAAATCGCCCGAATGGGCTAATAGACTGGGCACAGGGCGCACTATCAATACAAGTTTTACCGTGGTCTGGCCACAGTTCTGTCAGGAGACGCAATATGGATGCACTGCCAGCGGTACTGGCCTGACTGTGACAGTCATTTTGTTCCCAGCGTCGTCAGAACAAGGCAGAAAAACGAAGCGTATTGGGTATACGGGGAGCTTTCTTACGCTGGGCTGGCGGCGCTGGGGACGGCGCCCGCGACCAAATGTGTTACCTAATTAGCCGTACGACCCACTAGGCAATGGGAAGATCCACTTCCCTTTTCCCCAGAGTTTCTGACAATACCCTGGCAATGTCAGCACGGCTGTAGGGCTTTGGCAAAAATACAAAGTCCAGTGAACGTGTTTCGTCTCGCAACAGTTGCGATTCCGGATACCCCGACACCAATATCAACTTTGCCTTTGGACTGGTTTTGAGTATTTCGAAGGCAAAGTCAACGCCGCTCTTGCCACCCGGTAAAATGATATCGACGACAAATACGTCGATATCAGCGTGTGCATCTGCCGCTGAAAGTGCCTCCGCTACAGAACTGGATGTAGAGATTCGATAGCCGAGTGATTTCACCATCTTTGACACGACCCGGCTGACCTCTTCATTGTCCTCCAGGATATGAACGTGTTCGCCATGCCCCGGCGTAATGTCTGGCCCACTACGGTCGAGTTGCGGTGTTTGTTCGCTTCGTGCTTTTGGCAAATACAAGGATACGGTAGTGCCCTCGCCGGGTTTGGAGTCGAGTCGAGTAGTGCCGCCCGACTGTTGTGAAAATCCCAGGACCATAGACAGCCCCAGTCCCGTGCCCCGCCCAACGTCTTTGGTACTGAAAAAAGGTTCAAATGCCTTGCTACTGGTATCCGGTGTCATCCCAGTGCCTGTATCTGAAATCGAGATTCGCACGTAGTCACCAGACGCCAACATACCAGGAGAATCTACCGCAACTTGTTTAATGGCGACGTTCTGAGTTGAAATCTGCAGTGTCCCACCGTTTGGCATTGCGTCACGAGCATTCAGGGCGATATTCAACATAGCAGCCTCAAGTTGAGCTGCGTCTGCAAATGCACCCCAGAGCTCGTCCTCACCCTGATAGTTGATAGTAATGGTCTCGCTCAGAATACGAAATAGCGTTGCACACAGCTTTTTGGACAGTTGCTCGACATTCACGGATTCCGGACTAAGTCGCTGTCTACGTGCAAAGGCCAACAGATGCCGCGTGAGTTCGGAGCCACGTTCCACCGCGCCAACAATTTCGCCAATCAATTTGTTGTCGGCACCTGCCGTTCTTTCAAGTAGCTGCGCGTTCCCCAGAACAACCGTTAACAGATTGTTGAAGTCGTGAGCTACACCACCGGTCAGTTGACCTATGGCTTCCATTTTTTGCGAGGCCAGCATGGATCCTTCCATCTGCTTTCTCGCGGTGATATTGGTTAACAGCCCAGCTGCTCGCACCGGTTTTCCATGTTCATCACAAAAAAACTTGCCTTCAACCTGAATCCAGAGATAGTCACCCGATTTTCGAATAAACCGCATCTCGTGTGAGATCGGCTTGTGCGGTTCATTCTGAAAACTGGCGAAGGCGCGCCGATAGTTTGCGTAGTCATCGGGATGAAGGAGGCTTTCCAATCGTTCGGTCCGTAGCTTGTGAATGAACTCTGCAGGCTCATACTGCAGCAGCTGCATAAAATAGGACGAGAAATACAGTTTGTCAGTGGTAGTGTCCCACTCCCAGATCGCAGCAACCTCCAGCGCACGGTCGATTCTGGCCTTTGTCCGGTGTAGTCGATCTGCATTTTCAGCCACGGTTTTTTTCAGCCTGCCAGCCTCCTGTTTTTGACCGTGATACAGATTGGATAACTCTGAAATATCATCTTCGCTTAGCAAGATGATCGGTTCCCCAGTGACCGGGTCACGCCCACGCTGCACAGTGATGGCATGAATACGGGACCCCTCACGCGTATTGACGGTAGCGTCCAGGCGGGAAATCCTGTTTTGTGCAACAACCGCTCGAACATGGGCAAGATCACTAGCCGATTCCAACCTTAATTGCAAATCTGTCAGACGTGAGTGCACAGGTTGCGAGGGTCCATAACACTTCAAGGCCGCAGGGTTTTGCATCATTACACGACCACCCAGCGACATCATGGTAATCATTGAAGACATCGCGCGAGTTGCTTCCAGCATCCGCCTGTCCTCGACATCATCCAGCGAGGGAAGCTCTTCAATGACTTCAATGAGAAAGCAGGTGCTACCCGGCTCCAGATCAATACACCGAAACTGCAACTTGACGTGCGTGGGCTCATTGTCCGGATAGAGTGTCCACGTATCGATGTAGATGTCCTGCTCGGAAAGCGTTCTCGAAATGATCGAAAGACGCTCCTTGACGTTTTCGCTGTCGCTCGAGAAATCTCTCTGACCAAGCTCTTCTGTTGACGATGCGTGCCAGAACGTTAGTCCACTGGCATTTGCCCAACAGATACGGGACTCGTCAGCATCGAACACCCACATTGGCGCGTCCGACTCCAGCAAGGACTCCAGATCAGACTGACTGACGAATTCGGCCTGCAACATTGCCAATTAATCCTGCGCTCGAAAAAAAAATTGAGCCCTACGGTAGGTTAACCTTTGCACCCTATTCTAAGGTGTACGCATCGCTCAGCAAAAAATAATTTTGCATACTCTCGCAGTGCGCCGAATCTTGCACCACCTCGGCGTTTTCTTCTGCCACCGGGTAGTCTTTCCAGTATGGCTTGGCCA
>CALLPU010000219.1 GCA_938016235.1 uncultured Granulosicoccus sp.
AGCATCGGCCTTCTAAGCCGAGGGTAGCAGGTTCGAATCCTGCCGGGCGCACCATCCGTCGTGGCTGGCTCCAGCCACCAGTCTGGCAAGTATTGAAAAGCAGTATTTGTGGTGAGCGTAGCTCAGTTGGTAGAGCGCAGGATTGTGATTCCTGTGGTCGCGGGTTCGAATCCCGTCGTTCACCCCACCATCTCATGGCCAGGCATTGCAGCATTGCACGTAATGTCTCGGCATGAGTGCCTCGATTTTCGCTATAATCGGCGGCTGACATAAGTACTCTGCGAGAGTGGCGGAATTGGTAGACGCGCTGGTTTTAGGTACCAGTGTCTTTGACGTGGGAGTTCGAGTCTCCCCTTTCGCACCAGTTTACGTGCCCATGGCACATCACCTGACCCGATGAAAGGCCTTGAAGATGGCCATGGCAAACATCGCGGTTAATCGAGGCAAGCATGCAAGTATCCGTTGAAACCACCCAGGGCCTAGAGCGCCGAATGACCGTCGCGCTGCCGTCTGAAGACATTGACAGTGCTGTACTGGAGCGGCTTCAAAGCCTGAGTAAAACCACCCGAATGAATGGTTTTCGCCCGGGTAAGGTGCCTTTCAAGGTCGTCAAGAAACGGTACGAGCCTCAGGTTCGCAGTGAAGTCCTGGGGTCGATGATTAATCGATCCTACTTCGACGCCGTGCAGCAGGAGAAGCTGCGCCCAGCAGGACAGCCGGATATCGTGCCTGGCGATACGCCGGAAGGTGATGCCGATATCGGCTTCAGTTTTGTGGCCACGTTTGAGGTTTATCCGGAATTTGAACCGACATTCAATGATTCGATCAAGGTCTCACGACCTGTCGTCAGCATCGAAGAGTCCGATATCGAGGAGATGCTGGAGAATCTGCGCAAGCAGCGTACGGAGTACGTCGCGGTTGATCGGGCGTCGCAGGATGGGGATCAGATCATCATTGATTTTCTCGGTCGCGTGGATGGCGAAGAATTTGACGGCGGCAAGGCTGAAAAAGCGCCGCTGGTGCTGGGTAGTAACGCCATGATTCCCGGATTTGAATCACAGCTGATTGGTATGTCAGCCGGGGATGAAAAAACGATTCAGATAACCTTTCCGGAGAACTACCAGGCAGAGCACCTGGCAGGCAAGGACACCGAATTCGACATTACCGTTCATGAAGTCAAGGAATCCAGCTTGCCCGAGTTCGATGAGGAACTGATCAAGAGCTTCGGGATCGAAGATGGCACGATCGAAAGCCTGCGAGCTGACATCCAGAAGAACATGGAACGTGAGCTGAAACAGCGAGTAGACGGCCAGGTTAAAAACCAGGTCATGGACGGTCTGGTGGAATTAAACCCCATAGATGTGCCCAGTTCACTGGTTGCCGAGGAAATAAAGCGCCAACGGGAACAACTTATGCAACAAATGCCGGCGGAGTCCGATTCTTCGATGCTGGCTGATGAGTTATTTACCGAACAGGCGACACGGCGAGTGCAGCTGGGTCTGGTTGTTGGCGAAATTATTCAGCAGAAAGAGATCAAGGCTGATGCAGCTGCCGTAAGAAGTCAGGTCGAACAGCTTGCATCTTCCTATCAGGACCCCCAACAAGTCATTGACTACTATTACGGTAACGAAGAAATGCTCAAGAACATCGAAGGGCTCGTTCTTGAAGAGGCGGTCACCGCCGCAGTACTCGACGCCGCAACAGTTACTGATGAACCGACCACGTTTAAAGACATCATGAACCCGCCGGAGCCTGAAGCTCCTGCAGAGAGCGAGAACAGCTAACGATGAATTCAGGTCCTACTTGGGGTTTTACTGGCGCCATGTCCGGCAATCATGGCCATGCAGCAGGTTACGGAGCGCCCTCGGCGAGTACTCCCATGGCAGCTGGCGGTCTCGTGCCCATGGTGGTGGAGCAGTCCTCACGTGGGGAGCGCGCCTACGACATCTACTCGCGCCTTCTCAAGGAGCGCGTTATTTTCATGGTGGGCCAGGTTGAAGACTACATGGCCAACCTGATTGTGGCTCAACTGCTGTTTCTTGAGTCAGATAACCCCGACAAGGACATCTCGCTTTACATCAATTCTCCGGGCGGTTCAGTTACGGCTGGCATGGCCATCTACGACACCATGCAATTCATCAAGCCTAACGTGAGCACCTTGTGCATCGGTCAGGCGGCCAGCATGGGGGCCTTTCTGTTAACTGCTGGCCAACCCGGAAAGCGATTCGTGTTGCCCAATTCCCGTGTCATGATTCACCAACCTTCGGCAGGTTTTCAGGGACAGGCCACGGATATAGACATTCATGCCCGTGAGATTCTGTCGATAAAAGACAGAATGAACAAATTGATGGCTCATCACAGCGGTCAAAGCGTTGAAAAAGTGAAGGAGGACACAGAGCGTGACAATTTTCTGACGGCAGAGGATGCTGTTGAGTATGGGTTGGTTGATCGAATTGTTCAGACACGAGATGAGGAAGTGAGTGTGGCCACCAGCGGTGATAAAACAGACGCTGAGGACTAGACAAGTCGATAGTAATCCGTCAAACGCCGGGCATTTCACCGGCTTTGACTGTGATCCGCCCAGCAACCCTGATTCTGGCAATGGTTTCGTGCTTGAATGTTATGGGGAAACACGGCAATGTGTTGCAAAGCCAGAGGTTTGTGAAGCATGAGTGACCAGGAAGACAAGAAAGACGACGGCAAGTTGCTGTATTGCTCTTTTTGTGGAAAGAGCCAGCACGAGGTGCGCAAACTCATTGCGGGCCCGTCTGTCTTTATTTGTGACGAATGCGTTGATCTGTGTAATGACATCATTACAGAAGAGATGCAGGAGCAATCGACAGATGAGGAAAGCTCTCTGCCGAAGCCGCACGAAATTAACGAGCTCCTCGATCAGTATGTCATTGGTCAAGCCAAGGCTAAACGCATTCTGGCGGTTGCTGTGTATAACCACTACAAGCGCCTCGAGTACAAAGACAAAAAGGGTGATGTTGAGCTTGCCAAAAGTAACATCCTGCTGATCGGCCCAACCGGTTCCGGTAAAACGTTACTGGCGGAAACGCTGGCGCGAACATTAAACGTGCCGTTCACTATTGCCGATGCCACCACGCTCACCGAAGCGGGTTACGTGGGCGAGGATGTCGAAAACATCATTCAGAAGCTGCTGCAAAAGTGCGACTACGACGTCGAGAAAGCACAGACGGGTATCGTATACATCGATGAGATCGACAAGATTTCTCGCAAGTCCGACAACCCGTCCATCACTC
>CALLPU010000220.1 GCA_938016235.1 uncultured Granulosicoccus sp.
CACCTTCATTTGCCGTGAGCTTGTACTTTTTCAAATTGCCGTTCCAGCGAGCTGTGGATTCGGGTCTGAACATGGCAAAGTACAAGTCCTCGCGATTCTTCATCCGGTTGATCTGGTTCAGCGTTGCACTGGGAGCGACAAAGCTGGTGTCAGTCTTGCTCACGTTGATGAAGATGTTCTTGAATGCATTGAGTAGCGAGGCTGCGGAATCCGCAGCGTAGGTACCGCCACCACCGTTGCTGGCCAGATCTTCCAGAAAACCGGTCTCAGCCGGATCAATATTGAAGGCAATGGTATGCGTGGTGACGTTCTGCACACCGGGCAGGGCAGGTGAGTGATCGGTCTCGTACAGCCATTTTGTCAATTCTCGGCCGCACTCTTCTGACCAGCCAACGGTGTTGTCGCAATCGGTGCCAAGAAGTGTTTCGATGCGATTGATCGCTGTGTTGGAGGTTGCCTGACCGTCAGAGAGCAACACGATATGGTTGGCCTGACACTGACTTTCCAGTGGTGACAGGTAAGTGGGCACGGAGCTGTTGGTGAGTATGGTTTCGAAGATGCAGTCCTCTGAATCCAGGTTTGCATCAGAGCAGCCCAACGGTCTGGATACCTCACCGCCTTCATAGGAAAAGGGGTGGCTGACACGGTGGAATCGATCTTCGGATTGCTGTGATCCGCGGCGTAGACCGTAGTCCACGTTGTCGCCTCTGAAGTAGGAGGCCGCTTCGAATAGTGATGACACAATCGGCGTACCACCTTGTGCAACCAGTTGATTGATTTCAAGCTTCAGGTTGTCGCGGAAACGCGTGCCCGGGCTTTCTCGAACGGATTCAAAATAGATGATCAGTCGAGCGGCCTGGGCTTCACTGGCATCGTAGGAACTGAACGAGCGCGGGTTGGCGCTGGCGGTGGGATCGAGCTTGAATGCCATGGAGTTGCCACGCGCCCAGCCAGCTCGTGATGTGATACTGCCAACCAGATCTTTCAGATCAGCAGAGAAGGTGCCTTCATTGACGCCCACCGGTGGTGTGCTGGACCAGGTAACCGCACTCGACCAATTGCGATTTCCGATATTGTCGGTGGCATTGGCAAAGCCTGCGGCGTTGTCGCTCTGTTCAATACTGACATTGATGTCGGCAGGGCTGCTGATCTCGGTATTACTGGTCAGTTGCAGGGTTGCACTGACGATGTCGGCGTCTTTGGGAATATTGATACCGCGAAAACGCAAGCCGATAATCTGTGAGTCTCCGCTGCCATCGCCGTTGGCATCGGTGTCCAGTGACATGCCATTGACGACAACCTGATCGGTACTGGTGTTCTGTACCGCGTCATCGCTGGAGTCTGTAGGGGCAACCACAATGGAACTGTTTGAACAGTAGGCACCTGACGGTACGGAATCCGGTGCATAGGTAATTTCCAGTGTGGGCGCATTGATGGCGTTGGTGTCGGCGCTAATCGCATTCCTCAAGCCACTGCCTGATAGAAACAGCGTGAGTGGGTTGCCACCGCACCAGTCATTCTGATCCGTAATTTCCTGAATGACTCTCGAAATATCCGGTGTGTGGAATGCGTTGCCCACGGTGGACCAGGGCTCCACCACCCACGACTCCTGTGCCGTGGTTCGGGCTCGGCTGCCAATGTTGTTCAGTGCTGTGTTGAAACTCTCGGAACTAGGCGTGTCTTCACCGGTGATGTCCAGCGTGGTTTCTTCATCATTGGCTGCTGCTGAATGAAAGACAATGCGTGCACTTTTTACTTGAGCACCTGGCGGGATGTGCACACGCGAGAATCGGATCGCTGTGGTTTGTGTTTCGCTGGCAGCCGGTCCGCTCGTTGTATTCTCTTCCCAGGTGATCTGCAGGGACGGCTTTTCAGAAGCGGTTGCTGTTAGAAAGCGAACGATGTTACTGGCAGCGTTTGTTTGATCATCAGGAGCCGACAAGCGAATCGATACAGAATCTCCCGAATTCCAATCCGGTAAGTTGATAACTTCGCCAATCAGCGCAGAGATGTCTGGGGAGACATTGTCGGTGTCTTCAGCGGCGGGAATATCTGACCAGTTGACAAAGGCTGATGTGTGCGTACGATCCTTTAAGATCTGGTCACCATAGGCCTCGGGTGCAGTATCAAGCTCAGTTCGAATAATGATGTCGAAGGTGTCGTCAGCAGCCGGTGGGCTGCCACCAGTCCCTGCGCTGGACGCTGCACCACCGTTATTGGGAAGTGTGGTGCCGCCATTGTCTTCCGCGCCATCATCACTGCCACTTTCCAGGCTGTTGCCTGTGCCCACAACAACAGACCAGTCTTCATCCGGTGCTGCGGGGTCACCATCGCTGGCTGTGCGCAGTGTCAGGTAAGCATTCTTGATGACAGCATCAGCTGGAATGGCGATGTTGTCGAATCGAAACGCTACTTCACGAGGGTCATTGGTTGAACCGGCATGAAACAGCGCTGTGATCTCATTCGTCGTATTCCGGCTAACAACTTCTGTTTGCTGGTTAGTGATTTCATCAACGTGAGCAGATGCTGCAAGCGTGGCGGTGTTCTGATCCGGATTGGGTGCTTCTGTGTAGGTGTATGTCAAAATCGGCGCTTTGTTACCCGTTGCGGTGGAGCCGTAGAATTCGCGAATGTCGGCTGCACTGGGTGAATAGGAATCAAAGGGGTTGATCAATATCGATACACTGTTTCCCGTAGCCCAGCCTGGCAGGCTAACCACCTCTCCTAAAACACTGGACAGATCCGGTGTATCGATATCGGAGCCTGATGGCCCTGCTGTGGTATCAGCCGTTGCGGAGTTGTCGGGCGGAATAGTGTCCCAGGGGATCAATGCGTTAGTTCGTCGGGTAGGGTCACGTCGCTCTTCCAGCGTCAGCGTGCCGTTGATGCCATCAGGATACGCCGATGGCGTTGGCGTCGCCTCTGCACTGATGTAGGCAGCAACATCACCTGTTTGTTCTCCTGCAGTGGTTCGTGTAAACGTGATCTTCGCTGAGGTCACTGTTGCATTGGCTGGAATGCTGACGTTCTCGAAACGGTAAGCAAAGTGTCCTGCTCGATAGCCGTCGGTGCCCTGGAAAAACCAGCGAGTCTGCAGCTGGTTGTGATCATTGATCTTCGCACCGCCGTCAACGGGTGTGAACTCAGACACATCTGCTGTGGCGGGTACGGATGCAGTGACTTCCGTACCTGTGGCTGTTGATGTTGTGGAAGTCGACGTATCTGTGTTTGCCATTTGCAGCGCTGGTGCATCAAGCGTCACGACTTGCGTGCTTTCATTCTGCGTCGCATCATCATTGCCATTGGCAGGGCGGGATACCACGGTTTCATCTGGGCAGACGCCATCACACAGATCATCGCTGTCACTCTCCAGGTAGCCGATGGGGTACCGGACCGCTCCACCATGATTCCAACCCTGGAACGCCATCATGCCCACGTTGTAGCTGCTCGACTGATCCAGAAGTGTCCCCATGGCGCTTTTGAGGCGATCCATACGCGACTGGCTGAGCCCGGTATCCCAGCGGCCCATGGACCCGGAACTATCCAGAACAAACAGAATATTCGGATTGTTGTTGAAAGCATCGCTGGATTGACCGAAGAAAATCTCGGTGTCATCTGCCTGCAGTGGGGTGGCAATCGCTGCGCAAAGCAGGCAACCGCTCAGACGCGCCATCCAGGTTGTCAGTGATGAAGTCATTAGCATCCTCCAGAATTATCAGCCGCACCGATGAGCAAGACGCCTTGCACAATGGTGGTGGATGTATGAACACCAGGCAGTGAGGAACTACCCGTTACAATAAAGCGCCGCGCGCCTACCGGGCCGCCGAGTGAGTAGCCCATCGCTGCTGCCCGGCCGCCATACTCGAGCACTGATCCGGTTATCTGGTCAGACGATTGGCCCAGAGGGTTTTGATCGAACTGCTCATCGGTATCACTGCAGATAATGGATTCAAGCTTGCCTTCTATAGCCAGTACCGCATCAGAAGCCGATTCTGCCGCCTGAAAGGTGATTTCCTTGTGTACAGCGTTGCTGGCCAGTTGACCTTCAAGCGATGCGCCGCGCATC
>CALLPU010000221.1 GCA_938016235.1 uncultured Granulosicoccus sp.
AGAACCGAAGACAGAAACCGACTCTGGCAGGCTCGCCATAATGCATACTACGCTGGTAAAGCCTTGAGAAAAGGTTCTGAAGGGCTAGTCACTGATGTCTGTGTTCCGTTGTCCTGTTTGTCTGACTGTATCAAGCGAACCAAGACACTCATTGCAGAGTCCGGGTTGATAGCGCCGTTGGTTGGACATGTCGGGGACGGCAATTTTCATCTGCTCATACTGGTTGATCCTGATGATGAGCAGGAGATGAAACAGGCCAGAGAACTGGCTGCTACAGTTAATCGAATTGCATTGGAGTTTGGTGGCACGATAACCGGCGAGCACGGTGTGGGTACCGGTAAAAAACCGTACATGGAGGAAGAGCACGGCGCCGCTTATGCCTTGATGGGTGTTCTCAAGAAAGCCATAGATCCCGACAACATCATGAATCCGGGTAAAGTGGTATCTGTTAACTAGAAGATTGTGAGGGAGTATCGAGCCGTCCGCATCGGCCAAACCCCACGAAATGGAGCGCAATTGCCGTGATAGAAGAGCCGCCTGTACTGATTATCAAGCGCGAGCGACCTCGCCCGACCGAAACCCAAATCGAAGCGTTGAGAAACACGCCCACCGGCTTTCTGACCGATGCCATGCAAGGTCGCGGTGCGCTGGATCCTGCCATACGCTTGTTAAGCCCTGGCGTTCTGCCAACGCATATTTGCGGGCCTGCGCTTCCTTGTCTATGTGGGCCTGCCGATATTCTGCCCTTGCTTGGCGCTATAAGCGAGGTACAGTCGGGCGATATCGTGGTGGCCGCAACGGGCCGATGGCTTCAATCTGCCGTTATCGGGGATCGCGTCATGGGTATGCTGAACAACGCAGGCGGTGCCGGATTTGTTACAGATGGCCTTGTCCGCGACATCGAAGGCATACAGTCTGTCGGGTTGCCAGTCATGTGCGCAGGCTCGTCTCCCAATTCGCCGTACTCCAAAGGACCGGGGGAGATTGGTCTGCCGGTTCAGATTGGCGGGATCAGCGTGGGCAGTGGCGACATGATCGTTGGGGATATCAACGGTGGGGTCGTGGTCCCGTATGATCGAATTGATGAGGTTATCGCCACGGTCTCTCAGATTGAAACGCTGGAAGAGTCACTGGATGAAGAGGTTGCCAACGGCCTGTGTGTACCGGAGTCCATCCGCGAACTGATGAATTCCGACCAGGTTGCATGGGTGTAAGGTGAGAGGCGGCGCTATATTCGAGCAGCAGAAAAGCCAGGGACATCACTACGCGTCACTCCCGTTATGTTCAGGCAGCGCGGAATAGCTTGATAGAGCAGCTTGCGCGATGTCCTGATTCTTTGCGTTTAACAAAGAAGGTAAACAAGTGTGTCAATGGCAGGCACGGTAATGGGTCAGGCATGTTCATGAAATGCACTGATCCGTAGCATAATCGCTGTAGCGAGCTTACCCTTGGCATAGCGGAACGGAAATTGATCATACGATGAGCGCAGTCAGTGCAACCAGCAAACAGACGTTGTATCTGGATCTGAAACGCAGAATTCTTACGTTGGATCTGGCCCCCGGCATCGATCTCGACGAAGTGTCTATCAGCCAGGCCTATGGCTTGTCGCGCACGCCATTGCGCGACGTGTTCAGGCAGCTTGCTGGTGAAGGTTACATCACGATAGTGGGTAATCGAGGTGCCTATGTGTCTCCAATGGATCACAAGACGATCAAGGAGTTTTTCCAGACAGCCCCCATGGTGTATTCCGCTATTTCCAGATTGGCGGTCAGCAATACCACTCACGTGCAGCTTCGGAAGCTTAAACAGGTACAAGTGAAATTTCGGCAGGCAGCGTCAGAACTTGCGGTTAGTGAACTGGTTTTCTACAACGATCAGTTTCACTCCATCATCGGTGATATGGCCGATAATCGTTATCTGAAGTCCAGTCTGGACAGACTGTTGATTGACCACGCCCGGATAGCTCAGACCTTTTATGATCGGAAGCATGCCAAAGAAGGCGATCGTCTGAAAAAGGCGGTGCAACAGCATGATGAGCTGATTGATGCAATCGATTCGGGTGATGCTGATGCTGCAGTTACCGTGACGTTGGAGCATTGGGAGCTATCCCGATCACAAGCCGAGTTGTTTGTATCGGCTGATCCGATTCCGGTAGATTTAGTGGCTGTGTAACTGCAATAAATCGCGTTTGCCCCGAGCAGCCGCCGATGCGGAGATTTCCTCGGAATACAATAGCCGATGAAATATCAGTTGTGTTTCTGTTGTGTCAAACAAGCCAGGTTGCCACGTCGGGTTATCTAGATAACCTGGTCTGGGCATCAGTGTAAAACTTTGAATTCAATTTTTTAACCATGCAATGGATCTGTGACTGGTTGATCAGAGAATGTTCACAGCTGATGTCAAACGCGGATTGCGAATTGCGTGGTGGCCGTGGATACAGCTGGTTTGCTTCTCAGGATGTTAACCTTCGCTCTTGTCTCTGAGCTAACCAGATTTTTACATGACGCTTAACATAACGGATCCTGCCATTCTATTCCCGGGCATTTCGCTTTTGTTTTTGGCCTACACCAATCGCTATCTGGCCCTGGCCAATATCGTTCGTGAGCTAAACAAGGTTATCTCCGGCACATCACACCACGATAAAAATAGAGAGAAACAGATACAGAATCTTTTGTCACGCATTACGCTGATCCGGTTGATGCAGCTTTACGGAATACTGGCTTTCCTGTGCTGTACCACGTCTATGTCCGCGTTGTTGATTGGGTTTGAAACAGTGGGCCTTTTCGCGTTTGGAGGCAGCATGATTTTCATGTTCGTATCGTTATGTTTCGCTTTTCTTGAAGTAGCTCGATCGGGAGACGGGCTCCGTCTGGAGATTGAGCGAACCCACCCATCATCACAATGAATGCGCTGGAGTCGAACAGGGTATTTCCCAATGACAGGTCCAAGCCCTAGTGTCGGAAATTATCGTTCTGGGAGCCGGTATGGTTGGTGTGTGCACCGCCATCGAGCTTCAATCGCACGGCCACAGTGTCACATTAGTCGATAGCCATGAGCCTGGCACCGAAACCAGTCATGGTAATGCCGGCATCATTCAGGCTGAGGCGGTAGAGCCGTACGCGTTGCCTCGTGAATTGGGTGTGTTGGCAGATATTGTTTTGGGTCGGACCAACGACGTAACCTGGTCGTTCTCGGGACTGATGAGTATGGCCTTACCGCTGGCAAGATACTTTCTCTGCTCAGCACCTGAAAGGCACGCCGATATTTCACGTATCTATTCTCAGTTGATTCAACGAGCAACAGAGCATCATGCAAAGCTGATCATGGCTGCCAAAGCTGAATCTCTCATTGTCAGGCAAGGCTTAGTCGATGTTTACCGAAGTCAGGTAGCGCTGGAGCGACAGGCCAAAGATCTGGCCAGAGTCGAGCAAACCTATGGTGTGATATCACGCGTACTCGACGAGGCAGCTTACAAGCGTGAAGAACCAGCGATCACAGGAACAGTTGCAGGTGCTATCCATTGGCCGCAAAGCTGGAGTTGCAAGGATCCAAGGGCTTTGACGCAACACTATGCCAGATTATTCACAGCAGGCGCTGGGCAATTGATCACTGCGAATGCTGCGCATTTACGTAAGAGTGGGGCGGGGTGGTCTTTGGCTGTATCTCCGGGACACACGATCGATGCGGCGCATGTGGTTGTTTGTCTTGGTCCCTGGTCGCCAGAGCGACTCCGTGAATTCGGGTATCGCATACCCATGATTTACAAGAGAGGCTATCACGCCCACTATGCGGCAAAGACTCAAGTAAACCGGCCTTTTCTTGATGTGGCGAATGGTGTTGTTGCTACGTCCGTAAATCAGGGGTTACGCGTCACCAGTGGCGTATCGTTGGTGCGACACAGTGCGCCAGCTAATGTCAATCAGCTCTATCGTGGCGCCAATGGTTTGTCTGAAATCTTGCACGTGGGTCCCCAAACCCAGGAACCTGTGTGGTACGGAACGAGGCCCTGCATGCCCGACATGTTGCCGCTAGTTGGT
>CALLPU010000222.1 GCA_938016235.1 uncultured Granulosicoccus sp.
CTGCCGACAACCCAAGCTCCGACATGGCGTAGATGATGCGCCGCTGCACTGGCTTGAGACCGTCTCCAATATGTGGCAGGGCACGGTCAAGAATGACGTACATGGAATAGTCCAGGTAGGCTTTTTCCGTGTATTCGCTCAAGGGCAGCTCTTCAACCATTTCCTGAACAGGAACCGGCGCAGGTTGCGAGCTTTTACGTCGAGTTGTTTTTTTCTTTTGAGCCATGGGTCAGGCGAGCAGGTTCTTGAGTTTCAGTGCCCGGTTGATCAAACCGTTTGTGGATGAATCATGGCTGGATACCGTGTTTTTCTGTTCCATTTCATGATGTATGGACTTGGCCAGTTGCTTGCCCAGCTCTACCCCCCATTGATCAAACGGGTTGATGTCCCAGATGGCAGCTTCAACGAACACCTTGTGCTCATATAACGCAATCAGGGCACCCAGCGCATGCGGGCTCATCTGTTGTACCAGCAGCGTATTACTGGGCCGGTTACCGCTGAAGCTTCTATGACCTGCAAGCTGCTTGATGTCTTCTTCGCTGGCACCGGCCGCCTGCATTTCTGCTTTCAGTTCCGCTTTTGTCTTGCCCATCATCAGCGCTTCTGACTGGGCAAAACAATTGGCCATCAAAAGCTCCTGATGAATACCCAGCGGGTTGAGGCTTTCCAGCGCCATGATGAAATCAGTGGGAATAAGGTGCGTCCCCTGATGCAGTAATTGAAAGTAGGCGTGTTGCCCGTTGGTACCGGGCTCACCCCACACCACAGGGCCCGTGGCCAACTGTACCGCTGAGCCGTTGACGTGTACCGACTTGCCGTTGCTCTCCATGGTTAACTGCTGGAGATAGGCCGGAAAGCGATGAAGATACTGATCGTAGGGCGCAATCAGATGGCTGTGAGCGCCCCAGAAATTGTTGTACCAGACTGTCAGCAAGGCAAGCGTGACGGGCATATTGACTGCCAACGGCGCAGTTCGGGTGTGCTGATCCATATCGTAAGCACCTTGCAGAAACTGCTCAAAGCGCTCCATTCCCACTGACAATATCAGTGGCAGACCAATGGCAGACCATAGTGAATACCGACCACCTACCCAATCCCAGAAACCGAACATGTTATTGGCATCAATGCCAAAGGCTGTGACCGCACTGCTGTTGGTGGACAAGGCCACAAAGTGACGGGCAATGTCAGCCTCCGACGCCCCACTGTCGAGAAACCATGAACGAGCCGAGTGCGCGTTGGTCAACGTTTCCTGAGTGGTAAACGTTTTCGACGCCACAATGAACAAGGTGGTTTCAGGGTTCACTTTCTTCAGTGTCGACACCATGTGCGACCCATCAACGTTCGATACGAAATGCAATGCCAGACGCTTGTGAGCAAACGGTGCCAGTGCCTCAACCGCCATGAGCGGGCCCAGATCGGATCCACCGATACCGATGTTCACCACATCGGTAATCGGCTGACCGGTATAGCCTGTCCAGGAACCATCGCGCACCGCATCCGAAAACCGACCGAGCCGCTCTAGAACATCACGCACCGGGGGCATGACATCCTGACCATCAACAATCACCGGCTCAGAACCTCGGTTACGCAGCGCGGTATGCAGCGCCGGGCGGGCCTCTGTCGGGTTCACCATTTCACCGGAGAACATGCTGTGCAACTTGCCAGTGACGTTGGAGGCTTCCGCCAACGCCAGTAAGCATCGGTGCGTTTCCTCTGTCAGATGATTCTTCGAATAATCGAGAAACAGACCCGCTGCGCTTAACTGGAATTTGTCGAACCGCGTCGGGTCAGCAGCGAACAGCTCGCGCAAATGCGTGGTCTTGATATCGTCATGGTGGGCTGCCAGCGCTTTCCAGGCTTCCAGGTCTACAGGATTGGTCATGGGGGTCAGTCGTTGGTCAATTGAGTTCAAAGGGATGGTCGCCCACATGCAGGTTCGCCGACAACCGGATGGCCCCCTGCTGCACCTCAGCCAGTGATGAGATTCCGAGCGCCCTGAATGCCTGGCTCAACACCTTGTGTTGCGGATGCGAAACGGTCAGTTTGTCCAGCCGAATCTGCTGGTCCTGCATGCGCGCCACCGGATTGATGCCCGCAGGCCATTCAATAAGGATAGGAAAGACACCGCCATACGCCAACGTACCATCCGGTTTCAGCGCTAATCGCCAGGTAAGATCGTCGCGCGTCAGGGTAACCGGCTCTCCAGCATCAATACCTGCCTTGCTTGCAGCATGCAGCGCCTGATCCAGATTATCCGTACCAACAACCCAGGTAGCGAGCCGCGGGGATACGCTCAATTGTTTGCGATGCTCCTGGTCATCGAGTGCAAACCAGCGTGGGTGAGCCGGTGCCGGGGCGTCAGGATCGATCGCAATCACCTCAAGAAACTGATCCGCCGCCAGAGCTGACAGATGATTGTGGGTAGCCATCAACGGGTGCGCCCCACCTTCAGGCAGAATGACGCCACTTCGCGCTGCAACCCAGTCAACACCGGCTGCAAGGCTACTGGCAGTGACCACGAGATGATCGAGCCGGCAGCTGAATGGCATTTCGTCTGTCATGATGGATACGGATACCGCCAACCTGCGTTAAAGGGTGACTAGCAAGTATACTCCTCAGAGACCCGCACACATGAGAGGCCTGTGACATCCAGTATTGAGTTACCTCTATGGGTGGTCATTGTGGCGCTGGTCATGGCATCGCTGTGGCTGTTGCAGCATTTTCTGCTGCCCTCGTTCCGCTGGATTCTCAGGCGTCGCGCCAATCGTGTGATAGAAGAAGTCAACACCCGCCTGGCGCTGCGCATCCCATCATTCAAGCTGACCCGCCGCACCGTACTGGTGGATCGCCTCACCTTCGATCCGCGGGTGATTGAGCTGGTGGATGAACTGGCGGTCAAGGAAGACGTCCCGCGCGAAGTGCTCATGCAGAAGGTAGGCACCTATGCTCGCGAGATAGTGCCGGCATTCAACGCGCTGGTGTATTTCAAGGCAGCCTACTGGATGGCGCGGCACCTGGTACATGCGCTGTACCGTGTGCGGCTCGGTTTTGCTGATGACGATGCATTACAAAAGCTCGGCCCCGAGTCCAGCGTGGTATTTCTGATGAACCACCGCAGCAACATGGACTATATCCTGGCCACCTATCTTGCCGCCGAGCGCACGGCATTGTCGTATGCGGTGGGTGAATGGGCGCGGATCTGGCCATTGCAGCAGCTGATCAGGGCAATGGGAGGTTACTTTGTGCGACGCGATTCGGGCGATCCGCTGTACCGTCGAGTGCTGGAGTGCTACGTACAAATGGCTGCCCAGGGTGGTGTGCCACAAGCCGTGTTCCCGGAAGGGCGATTAAGCCGCGATGGCAAACTGGCCAACGCCAAGCTGGGCCTGCTGGGTTATATAACGCGCGGCTACGACCCTGCCAGTGCACGTGACATCGTATTTATCCCGGTGGGCATCAACTATGACCGCGTCATCGAGGATCGCACCTTGCTCCGTTCAGCCTCTCGGCTACCGCGTCGCAGCCTGGCGTTTTCTGCTTCCACTTTTTTCAGCTACCTCGGCAAGACCCTCTGGCAGGCCATACGCGGCAAGCGGTACAAGAACGGTTATGCCTGTGTGAATTTTGGTGAGCCAGTATCCCTGCGCCACTGGATGCAGGAACGCGACCTGAAGGCGGGCGAACTGGATGACGTCAGGCCTCTGGCAACGGATCTCATGCAGCGAATTGGCAATATCACACCGATCCTGCCCGTTGCTCTCGTCACCACGTTGTACACCCGAGATCTGAGCGTGCAGTACAGCAGCATGGAGCTCAAGGCAGCCGTACTGGGCCTGCTCGATGATCTGGAAGCGCGTGGCTATCGCGCCTACATCCCGCGCGGCGATTACAACTACGCGGTGGATGTTGGCGTGCGCATGCTGACGCTCCGGCACATCCTGGTTGAAGATCAAGGTGTGCTAAGAGCCAATGCAGAGGAACATGCATTGCTGTATTACTACGCGAATTCCATCGCACACCTTTTCGAGACAGATCGGGTGACCACTGCACCCGAAGTTGCAGCCGTTTAATGCCTGTCACCATTTTTCAACAACGTTATTTCTGACGCGTCTATCTGGCACTGTTTATCTACCGAGTAGCGGATAATCGAGGAGGCAGACAGATGAAAGAAGGT
The DNA here is from genome assembly GCA_938016235.1 of uncultured Granulosicoccus sp. GTDB lineage: Bacteria > Pseudomonadota > Gammaproteobacteria > Granulosicoccales > Granulosicoccaceae > Granulosicoccus. The sequence continues at coordinate 4,175 of CALLPU010000222.1, forward strand.
GATCCTGTTAAATGGGCGTGGGGAACCGGGTATGGCCATGGGACGGTTCAGTCCGTTTTCACGAAAAAAGTGACGCGAAAGATCAATGGCAGCGAAGTGACCCGCAACGGCAGCGAAGAGGATCCCGCCTGTTACGTCAATGTGGACGATGACAACAACGTATTAAAGCTGGCAAGCGAACTTGAAGCCGATGATTGATCCGTGCCCCGGCGCAATGTGTCCATCGCACATGCATTTTGCGGCGGTTCATCCCAAAAAACCCATGTAACCCCATCAGTCTGACGCCCGGTACGGTAATGTGATGTTCAGGCTAACCGTATATATGTCGCTTGATACTGCATAAGTAATCTAAATTATGCCGTCTGTAATGGACGCTGGTGAGACGGATACGCGTGCCGAGTCTGATAAAAAACGTTGTCGATTGGGTCAGACACTTTGCGGAGTCGGCACACCCTATGGTCAGCGTCGTCCAATGGGTCGTACTGGGTACTCCGGTACTGGCGACGCTGGTTGTGTGGCAGCTGTCTCGGGACGGTGTCAGGGAACGGACCCTGGCGCAATTCGACCGGCAAGCGCAGTACGCGGCCGATCTCGTTGGTACACAGATGAAGCGCTATTCTGATGCACTTCTCGCTGGAGTCGGTTTTGTTGCCGGTAGTGAAAACGTTGAGCCGGAAGAGTGGCGAGAATTCATTTCCCGAATGGAACTGGAACAGCAATTCCCGGCTATAAGCGGAATCGGTGTGGCCTTTCGAGTGGATAGACCTGATCATGATGCCTTTATCAGGAAACAGCGCAGTGTGCGCCCCGGATTCACCATTCGACCACCCATTGACATATCCGCCCCGGATGCTCAGCCCTACGCACTACCGCTGACGCTAATTGCACCCCAACGCCTGGAGGATCGTGCTCCAGGGCTGAACCTGATGCGGGAGGCCCGACGTCGCGATGCAATCAGTCGCGCATCCATCACAGGTCAGGTACAACTTACGGCGCCCATCCGACCCACCCGGACCGAAGACCCCGGCTTTGTACTGATCGCACCGATCTATCGCAGTAAAGATCCGAGATCAGCTGAGGAGCGTTCCGATGAGTTCATCGGCGCCGTGGTTGCCTCCGTAGTCACCAAACACCTGGCACTGGGAATTCTTAACAGCGACATGCGTCAGGTAAACCTGACGATCTCTGACGAGAACGAAGTCATATACAACGAACAAGTCACTGATGATGCCGATACAGACCCGGCACCAATGTTAACGGACAGCCGGATAGTTTCTCTGTTCGGTCGCAATTGGCATTTTGAAATCAACAGTACAAAGTCATTCCGTCAGGCGCAGACGAACCATGAACCCACACTGATACTGGTTGGCGGATTAATCATCGATGCTTTGTTACTGTTGTTGTTCTGGCATCTCTCACGGGCCAAAAAACGCTCACAGGAATACGGTCGCAGAATTTCGGAAAAATACGAAAAACAGTCTCATGATCTTCGGCAAAGCCATGCCGCACTGGCGGAGAGAAACGAAGAGTTACAGTCGTTTTCCTTTGTTGTTTCCCATGATCTGAAATCTCCGTTGAAAGGTATCGCATTTCTGACAGAGTGCATCGATGAGGATATTGCCGAGCATCATACCCCTGAAAAACTACACCCTGACATCCAGGTCAATGTTGATCGAATCAAGAAACAGGTCTTGCTGGCGCAGGGCTTGATCGGCGGGATACTGTCGTATTCAGGATTGAGTGAAGAGCCTGACCATCCACAAACAGTTGACGTGCTGGAACTGCTGGACAGCCTGCGCACCATGCACGCCATCGAATTCAGTCAGCTGATACTCTCTGGCGATTTTCCGGTATTCGTAACCCACCAGACTCAGTTGACACAAGTGTTCATGAATCTTATCGGCAACGGATTCAAGTATCACGAGAGCCCTGCTGATGCCGTGGTAACGGTTCGCACAGAAACCGTGGGAATGGAGGGCTACTATCGATTTTCAGTAGAAGACAATGGTCCGGGCATTGATCAGAAATACCACGAAAAAATCTTTGACATATTCGCAACGCTGCAACCCAAGGACCATTCCATGAGTTCAGGTGTTGGATTGGCAATCGTCAAGAAACTTGTCAACCAGCACGGTGGTCATATCGGTATCCGCTCAGCACCCGGAGAGGGATCCAGGTTTTACTTCGATTGGCCACAGCAGCTACCCGAGCACGGCTACCTCGGATCAACAGCGTTATCCAAGGCAGCCTGAAGCTCTGATCGTTAAATCCAGCTCTAGCGCAGCTTGTCCATCGTACCGGTTTGTTCCGCCAGCAAGTAGTAGAACGTTACGCGGCTCTTCTGCCTTGT